>NZ_JAJDMJ010000037.1:0-39142 GCF_020593585.1 Blautia sp. DFI.6.71 | reverse complement strand
ACATTTGTTGTCAAGGTTCAGTTTTTGGCTACGAGTTTTATTTTCGTAGCAAGGTTCAGTTTTTGGCTACGAGTTTTATTTTCGTAGCAAGGTGCTCTGGCTACTGAAAAGTAGTCGGGGATTTTTTCTATCATATCTAAAAATTAAGCGCTTATCATATATTCAGATTGACAGTGAAGTAGTTGCTAAAGAATATCCAGATAAGGTGATGCATTTGAGAAAATTGCAGGTATAGGACAACTGATACAAAGAATATGTTGGAAAAGAGGTGAGCATTATGGTGAATCAGTCAGTAATAGATTCCAGTGTTGATCTGGAGCAGTTAAAGGACATTGAGGATTTAATTCCTGATATGGATAAAGCTATTTCTGAGAAAGTGGAAACTTTTCTGGATAAATCCGGCGATCAGCCGTATGCTCACATGAATGAAGGATATGTGGTGGTCGTGGAGATGACAGGAGAAATGGATGCCACAGATGCCATTAGTGATTATCTAAGAAAAAGAACGGAGTTGATGTATTAGATGCAAGTCTTGAAAAAAATATCTTGCGAAGCTACAGATGTTATGTTAATGTGAAGTCAGGGAAAATGAATGTGATACATGGTTTCTGACTTCAAATTCATAACTGTTCAGTACCTTCACAGTTATGAGTCAAAATCCATTAGAAATCGCTTGCAGCGATGGGATTTTGACTTATATGTCTCGGGATTTTGTCATTAACATGACAAAACGCCTCGCGGAATAGTGGAGTGCTGGATTGTGTTGATAATCAATGTGAATAAGTAAGTTGGGAGCGATGTAAAATGGAACAGATGCAAATGAATAAGCCAGATATATACGATGCTGCATTGTATCTTCGATTATCGAAAGATGATATGGAAGAGGGCGGTGCGAAGTCAGAGAGCAACAGCATTGCAAATCAGAGAGAGTTACTTCGGAGCTTTGTAAAAAGCCAGCCGGATATTCAGATCTTTGATATATATGTGGATGACGGATACTCAGGAGGAAATTTTGACCGACCTGAGTTTAAACGAATGACAACTGATATAGAAGCTGGAAAAGTAAACTGCGTGATTGTAAAAGACTTATCCAGATTCGGAAGAGAGTATATAGAAGCCGGGCGATGGATCGAAAAGACCTACCCGGCTTTAAATGTGCGTTTTATTTCAGTTACAGACCAGTTTGACAGTAAAACAGCAGATTTTTCAGAAAAGTCATTTGTTGTTCCAATCAAAAATTTTGTAAATGAAAGCTATTGCCGGGACATTTCCGATAAAGTGCGAAGCCACCAGAAAATCAAACGTGAAAAAGGTGAATTTATTGGAGCATTTGCCCCGTATGGTTACTGCAAAGATTCGGAGAATAAGAACTGTCTGGTGATTGATTCTTACGCAGCGGATATTGTAAGAAAAATATTTTCATGGAAAATTGATGGATTCAGTCTTGGAGCAATCGCTGAAAAGCTGAATGTACGACATGTGCAGTCACCAAAAGAATATAAAAAGGCAAATGGTGAGAATTATAATTCTGGATTTCACAGCTCAGACACACCGAAATGGTCGGCAGTGCAGGTTAAAAGGATTCTGACCAACGAGGTTTACATTGGAAACATGGTACAGGGCAAGCAGGAACGAATCAGCTATAAAGTAAAGCAACGCCTGGATAAGCCAGAATCAGAGTGGGTGAAAGTAGAAAATACGCATCCGGCAATTATCAGGCAGAATGATTTTGATGTGGTTCAGAAACTGCTTCAATATGATGGCAGGGCATCGAAAACATCAGACAGTGCAAACTTTTTTTCGGGATTTGTGTTTTGCGGAGATTGCAAGACACCGATGATACGCAGGGTAAATCAGTATAAGGGGAAGAAAAAAGCCTTTTATATCTGCCAGACAAAAAATAAAGGTGGAGATTGCACCAGACACAGTATTCCGGAAGAGGTGCTGAAAAGGATTGTATTGAAAGAGATTCAGGCATATACGGCACTTTTCGTAGACTATCAGATGATTATGGAAGAACTTTGTGAAATGAAAGTCAGTTACGATCAGGTAATCGGTTATGATACGCAGATTAGTAAGTTGCAGGAAGAATATAACCGTTATTACAGTCTGAAAGCATCTTTGGGTGATGACTTGAAAGAGGGACTGATCAGCAAAGCGGAGTTCGATGATTTTCGGGAAAGTTATGGAAGAAAATGTGAAGAACTGGAGCAGATGATTGAGAATCAGAAAAAGCTGGTAAAGCAAATGTTTGAGGGTGGAGTGTCTGCAACTGTTCAGTTGGAGGACTGGAAGAAATCACTGGAAATCAAAGAACTGGATCGCACATTGCTGGCACTGACCGTAGATAAAATCTATATTTATGAAAACAAGCAAATTAAAATTCACATCCGCTATCAGGATATGATTGAGAAGATGAAAGTCATAAGACGGTTTTATGCGGAACACAGGACAGAGTGCAGGAAAGAGGTGGGATAAATGGCAAGAACAGCAAAAAGATATAAGAAAAACACAGAGAAGAAGATTTCTGGTATTCCGGTATGTATGGCTGCAATTTATGCCAGATTATCCGTAGATAATGATGAAAAAAAGTCAGAATCTATTGAAACACAGGTTACGCTGATAAAAGAATTCATTCAGAAGCACAATGAAAATCCGGACAAAGAGTATGAGATTGCTGTATATGATATTTATTCTGATTTGGGAAAAACCGGAACAAATTTTGACAGACCGGGATTTGAACGGATGATGAATGATGTCAGGGCAGGTAAAATAAACTGTATTCTGGTAAAGGATTTCTCACGATTTGGAAGAAATTACATTGAAACTGGTAACTATCTGGAAAAGATTCTTCCTTTTATGAAAGTGCGATTTATTTCTGTATGTGACAACTATGATTCATTTGCACCGGGTGCTAAGAATCAGGAATTATCCATGAATATCAAGAATTTGGTGAATGATGCTTATGCAAAAGACATTTCCGCAAAAGAACGGGCGGCGAAACGTATTGCACAAAAAAACGGTGAATATGTGGGATCTACAGCTCCATACGGATATTGTGTGGAAAAGATAAATGGAATTTGTAAGTTGATTGTGGAACCGGAAGCTGCAAAGATTGTCCGCAGGATTTTTGAAGAATATGCTTCGGGAGATGGCATACAGAGCATTATTGACAGGCTGTTTGAGGATAGGGTACATCGGATTTCGGACTATAACCAATATCATCATGTGTACTGTCAGGATGGAGAGAATCTTCATCAGTGGGGAAATTCTTCGATACGTGCGGTTTTAAATCGAAATAATTATTATGGTGATCTGGTTCAGAGAAAATACGAATCCAGATTTCAAAGAGGTGAAAAATGGTGTGACATACTGGACCAGAGTCAGTGGATTATTACGCCAAATGCTCATGAGCCGATTATCAGCAGAGAACTGTTTGACAAAGCACAGGTCAGGTTAAAAGTAGCACAACAGAAAGCAACAAAAACTACAGTAGGATGGGAAGAGGATGAAAGAGCATTTTACAATGTATTGTATTGTGGAGATTGTAAGCGAAAAATGTGTACACGTAGATACAGAGGCAATGTGTATTACTTTTGCAATGCTGCCTGGTATCGGGATGAAAGAAAATGTAGTCACAAATCTATTTCCGAAGAGAAGCTGCAGAAAATTGTCCGTTCAGAGCTGACCAGACAGTTTCAGTTATCTGACTTACGGAAAAAGGATATGTCTGCTATAAGCAGTGCAGTATTTCTTACCAAAATCAAAGAAATTCAAGCAGAGATCAGGAAACTGGATGCAGATATGGAAAGACGTTCAGAAAAACTGGCACAGGCATTTATGCAATATAAAGAGGGCGAACTTTCCAAAGAAGCCTATATAGAAATGAAAGATGACCGTAATAACTGGAAAGTGTTCTGTGAAGAGAGGAAGAAGTCTCTGGAGCAGACTATACGTAAACTGGAAAAACAGCAGAAAAAAGAAGCCAGATTTTTACGAAGTCTGTTGGAACTGGATGGGACAACCAGAATCAATGCGGAACTTGCGGAGAGCCTGATTGAAAGTATGTATCTATATGGTGATAACAGACTGGAAATCAACTTCGGGTTTAAGGGGGCGGTAGAATATGAGTAATCAGAAACTGATTATTGGATATTACCGTCTTTCCATGGAAGATGATTCAGAGGGAGAAAGCAACAGCATTATCAATCAGAGAAAACTGGTAAAAGATTATATTTCCAATATTCCGGAACTGGCTTCTATGCCATTTCAGGAGTTCTACGACGATGGATATTCTGGTTCTAGTATGGAGCGTCCGGCAATTAAACAGGTTTTGGAGCTTGCCAGAGAGAATAAAGTGCAGTGCATTGTGGTAAAAGATTTTTCACGTTTTGCCAGAAACTATATTGAGATGGGAACTTATCTGGAGCAGATTTTTCCATTCCTGGGAGTACGATTCATTTCTATCTCAGACCGATATGATTCTAAAGATTATAAAGGAAAGAGTTCAGACATCGAAGTACAGTTTAAAGGATTGATCGCAGACTTCTATGTGAAAGATCAGTCTGTAAAGGTAAAGGCAGCAGTCAACACCAGACGGGGAAAAGGTGAGTATTGTTGTGGTTCTGCACCTTATGGGTATCGAATCAATCCAGAAAATAAGAAAGAACTGGTGATTGTAGAGGACGAAGCGGAAGTGATTCGCAGAGTATTTGAACTGACCAATCAGCGATATTCAAAGATGGAGATTTGTCGGTTGTTTAATGAAGAGGGGGTACTGACTCCCTTGCAGTCTATGAGTAGACGACAGAAATCAGACAGCAAGAAAGCTGCATCAAGAGGACTGCAGTGGACGAGTGATATGATACGGAAGATTGTGGATGATAAAACTTATATAGGCTGTATGGTCTATGGAAAAACAAAGATTCCAGATCCCGGAACTGGGAAAGAAGTACCGGTACCGAGAAATCAGTGGAAAGTGATGGAAAATCATCACGAGCCGATTGTATCAAAAGAAGTTTTTGAAAAAGCACAGTCCCTTCAGATCAGATACACCAAGAAAAGCAAATTTGACAGGGAAACAACACTATTAGGTGGCTATGTAAAATGCGGGAATTGTCGCAGAAGCCTGACTTCAAGCAGTCCGATTCATGGTCATATTCTTTATAGCTGTGCTTACAGTAAAGGAAAAGAAGATACAGGATGTTTCGCCGGGAAAGCGGATAACAAAATGCTGGAGCATATCGTGCTGGCAGAAATAAAGGCTTACTTACGTCAGAATATCAGCCAAGAACAGATGCAGCAATCCATGAGAAAACAGCATGAGGACAGTATAGAAGCCTATAAGACGGAAAGTGCAGATTGTGAAAAGTGTCAAGAACAAATAAAAATCCAGAACCGCCAGAACTATGAGAAGTATCACGAGGGACAGATGAACCAGAACCAGTTTATGGAAGCCAAGAAGCAGTTGGAAGAAGAAAGAGAACGACTGCAGAAACGTGTACAGGAACTGGATGAGTTGATAAACGACGAGAAAGAAATCCTGATGAAAAAGAATGTTCCGGTGGAGCAAATGTTGAAGTATTTAGGCTATGAGAATCTGACACGAGAGATGCTGGAAGAATATGTGCAGGGAATATATGTGTATGATGACGGGAGAGTGGGGGTGGAGTATAAATAGCAACAAATTAGCATATAATAACAATAAAATTGTTGATAAAAAGCAATAATGATGTATAATTATATAAAGAAATGGAAAGGAGATGCAAAAAAAATGTTGTTAAACTTTAAAATGGAAAACTTTAGGTCATTTAAAGATGAGACTTTTTTTACAATGCTTTCAAGTAAACAGAAAACGCATAATGATTATGTGATAGATAAAAGTGTAAATGGTAATAAGTTAAGAGTATTACCAATGACTGTCATTTATGGAGCAAATGCATGTGGAAAATCCAACATTGTGTTGGCAATGGATATATTAAAAAAAATGGTTATGAAAGGAACCTTAAATTGCAAAGAGCTGGAATCTTATAAAAGTATGTTATCTTTTATTAGAGATACAAGTTGGTATGATCCGGTTTCTTTAGAAATTACATTTTCCACTCAAAATAATATTTATAGATACGGAATTAAGTTTACGGATATTGATGTATATAAAATTGAAGAAGAGGTTCTTTATGTTAATGATGACTTGTTCTTTTCACGAGATGATGAAAATCAAATTTATGTGGATGTAAAGAAATTAGTAAAAAAAGGTTATATTAATAAGGATGATGCGGATTTTTCTGAACGCTTGATTCACAAATTGAACCAGACATTGGATAAACAAAAGTTAGTTGTAGCAGGTGCAATTAGCAATTTGTTTGATAAAAAATATTTTGAGGATTTTAATTTATGGTTTGAAAAATTTAATGTTATTATGAATGCAAATGACATGAATTTTAGACAAAAAGACTTAAAGACGATATTTAATAAAAAACCAGATAAAGATATTCGTAGAAATATTTTCGAAAGTGCCTCAGTTAAAGAAGTTATGAATATAGCTGAGTTTGGAAATCAAAAAATTGGATTTATGGCAGAAACAGATAATGATGAATTATCTATGTGTTCAATGTATCAAGTACCATTAAGAAAAGATGAGCAACCACAAAAAAAATATGCAATATCCATGATTGTAGATTCAGAGCTGATGGAATCGAGAGGAACTATCCATTTGATTAGATTGTTACAACCGTTTATAGATGTTTTAGATAATGGCGGGGTCATTGTTTTGGATGAAATGGATGCTTCATTGCATTTTGAAATTGTTGTATCGCTGATAAGAATTTTTAACAATAAAGATATCAATAAAAATAATGCTCAGTTAATTTTCAATACGCATAATCCAATATATTTAGACGGTGAATTGCTTAGACATGATCAAATTGTAATGGTTGAAAAGCGAAGGAATGATATGGTGAGCGAGATATATTCTTTAGCAGATTACAAATTACGTCCAGAAGAAAGAATATTAAAAAATTATTTGAATGGAAAATATGGAGCATTGCCACATATGGATTTGGAAATTGCATTTAAGCACATATTGGAAAGAGAGGCGAATAATCTTGAATCGTCCAAAGAACAATAAAATACGAAGACCACAATTCCTCTGCATTGTAGGATGTGAGGGAAAAAACCAGGAAAGAATATATTTTGATAAAGTAGCAGAATTAGTGAATTGCGTTGAAGAAAGAACGCATGATTTAGTATTTGATTATGCGGAACCATATGGCGGAAATCCTAAGTGTGTGGTAGAACGAACTATTCAGAAATCTATTGGTAAGGAAAACAAAGTATCTGTTTTTGATTATGACGGAAAAAAGGATAAGTATGAAGAAGCAATAGATTTGGCAATAGAAAATAAGATTGAATTAGGATATACAAATTATTGTTTTGATTTATGGCTAATTCTTCATAAAGAAGACTATTTTGATATAGTACAAAATCAGGATGCATATGCTGATAAATTACGACAAGTTTTTGGGTTAGCAGCAGATGCAAACATAAAAAAAGAAAAAAGGGTAACGGAAATAGTCAATCAAATCGGATTATCTGATATAAAGAATGCAATTCAAAGGGGTAAAAAAATATCAGAGGATAATCAGGGTAAAGAGGCAAATAAAACGCCAAAAGAAAACAGATATTATGATAATCCAGATACGCAAATGCATGTGTTGCTACAATTTTTATTTGCGAAAGTAGGAATAAATATTGACGCATTAGGATAGAAAAGATGTAGCAATGACGTTACATCCTCCCCACCTACTTTGTGACAATTATATAACGTCCTCTATACAGAAATATGCGGTTTTAAGCCATTTTGGTGGCAAAAGAGCCGCATATTTTTTGTAGCAATGACTTGACATCCTCGGGGCGATTATGTCTTGCAGAAAGTATTTCATTATAGTTGAAAAATAAGCCTTTTCGTGAAAAACAGTCGTATGTCTGTTATTATTCGGAAAATTTATCACTGTAATGAATATGCATATCTTCCCAGTCCATGAATAATACATAGAACACCCTTCCGTATTGCTGGCTTTTTACGATTCTTCCGTGATCGAGGACAGAAAGATAGGAGCCGTCAGCTTTTCGGAGGTGAAAGTGAATATAGTCATTTTCATTACCACTATCAATCTGTTCCCAGATGCTGGATTCTATCTGTTTCTGTTCATCTTTCAGGATCAGGTTGCGGAAGCGCTTATTGGTGAGTCTGAAGAGCTCGTCCATATCTTTATATCCGGTCATATGAAGGAACTCATGGTTTGCATAAAAGAGTTCGTCATCGTCTTTGTCCGCTCTGTATATGATAAATGCACCCGGAAGGTGTTCAGAGATATCTTTAAATGCGAATCCCAGTTGTTTACGGATTCCGGACTGAAGACCTTCCCTGTAGGCCATACACCCGTTTTTTCCGTGAAGTTTTATTTCATAAAGGGCTGCATCTGCACAGCGCATAAGCTGTGAACGGCTGGCTGCAAATGTGGGATATTCCGCATATCCCAGAGAAATGTTAAATGACTGTTCTTTTCCCTTGTATGAGAATGCCTTTGGAAGTCCGGTAAATTGCTGCAGCAGTTCTTTTGCATCTTCACAGGTATAATTTTGTAAAAGAATACAGAATTCATCCCCGCCGTTTCTTCCCAGTAATGCATCAGATGGAAAAAATGTTTTCATGCTGTCTGCCAGACTCTTTAATGCTTTGTCTCCATAGGCGTGGCCATAGATATCATTAATAAACTTAAAATCATCGATATCAAGGAGTGCAGCCACAAAATGTGCTTTCGGATTTTTATCCATCATCTTTTCTGCTGATTCGTCAAATCCATAGCGGTTGTAAATACCTGTAAGAGAATCCGTGCGTGCCAGTATCTGAAATTTATTTTTGTTTTCGTTTGATACCAGCCATACCCTGATAAGTCCCGACAGAAGTAAGGTGATGGCAGTAAATATTATACTGGCTTTTGCTATTAATAAATTGTCTTGCCATCCGCTTTCAGGAGTTAATTCAAACTTCCAGCTTTCTTTCCCTATGGTAAAATCATAAGAAACCGGCTGCGTTATCTGACCATCTGACTGGTAAACGGTTTTATAAGTGTCACTCCAGGGAGTTTCTGTTTTGGAAAGTCTGTACTCATATCTAAAACCTGAAAGTGCATGGATCGAGTCGGAAAAAATATCAGGAACACGCAGGATAACAATGGTAAATCCCCAGAAATACGCCTGTCCGTGCTCATCATTCAGGTAGACCGGATTGCGAACAGCAATTCCATAGCTGCCCTGTTTCAATTCAAAGGGTCCCTGTGTAATGATTGTATGGTTGTCTCTTGCATAACAGGAAATTCTGCCACGGTCTTTATCATGGAGCAGATCAATTTTACCTGCCCCATTTCCCTCAGCAGGATAAATATCTGTTACAACACCGTCCGGAGCAAGCTGTACACTTTCAATAGAATCAGATATAAGATTTTCTGCAATCGTATCAAATTGCTTGATATCTCCATTTCCACTGATCAGAACCTGTTTCAGAGTATCTGTGATCGCAATTCCATTTGTAATTTCATTTTTAATACGTTCGCCGTAGGTTGATACATTTAATTGTGCGGTTGTGCGTCTCTGCCATTTTTCGTGAGTGTCTGTTTTGTATACGATGAAACCAACAAGGCACATGCTCAGTAAAAAAACGATAAGAGGCACAAGATTTTTTTCTTCACCTGTTTCACCTCATTTTTATCGGATATTTTTATGATGGAATATTATAGCACAGAAATGAAAAAACGGAATGAATTTTTTTCAAAACACAGGTACAAAAACATAGGCAAAATCAGACAAAAGTTTCTTAAAGTGAAAATGTTGTAGGTATGAGGAAAACATGTTATGGTATGTATACAATGCGTAAAGAGGAGCAGAAAAAATGAAGTACGAACATATCACAGAGGGCCGTTTCATAGATCGTCCCAATCGGTTTATTGCACATGTGGAGATCAATGGGCAGGTGGAAACGGTTCATGTAAAGAATACAGGCAGGTGCAGGGAGCTTCTGGTCCCGGGTACACAGGTTTTTCTGGAAAAGAGCAGCAATCCGGCGAGAAAGACAGCCTATGATCTGATCTGCGTAAATAAAAAGGGCAGGGGCCTGATCAATATGGATTCTCAGATTCCCAATAAAGCAGCACTGGAGTGGGTAAAGGCAGGACATCTTTTTCCGGAAAAGGTTCAGGTAACGCCGGAGAAGACCTATGGAAATTCCAGATTTGATCTTTACGTCTGTTCAGAGAAACGTAAGGCTTTTATAGAAGTGAAAGGTGTCACTCTGGAATCTGACAATATAGCACGATTTCCTGATGCACCTACAGAAAGAGGTGTGAAGCATCTGAAGGAGCTGATCCATTGTATGCAGGAAGGATACGAAGCTTATCTGCTTCTGGTGATCCAGATGAAGGGAGTTGACAGGTTTGAGCCCAATTGGGGGACTCATCGGGAATTTGGAGAAACATTACAGGAAGCGGAAAGGGCAGGAGTGCATATTCTGGCCTATGACTGCCTGGTAGAACCTGACAGAATGGAAATTCATGATCCGGTACCTGTATGCCTTGCTTCTGACTGGAAATAAAAAAGTATTCCCGCAATCAGCAGGTCCTATTCAAAATTCCATTGCCGCAGGCAATCTGGAATGAATTTTGGCTACGTTACTGTGAACAGTAACGTGTGTTTTATACTTCAGAGCAGTAAATAATTGTAGACATGAAAGTATATGAAATGTATAATATGTATCAGAAGTTTTGTTGACAGATTTATAGGCAGATCAGTCAAAAACCTGAGATGACTATGAAAAAAGTTCCTGTAAAAGTTTTTTACGTGGAACTTTTTTTGCATCGTTTCGATGTTTATCCGAATCGGATAAGCCCTCTGCTTCAATTGAGGAAAGATGGCCACTTATATGGGAACCGACACGCAGATTACGAAACAGTAATAAATGGAAAGGAACTGGATATGAGAAAAAATCGAAAGAATGACTCCCATACCCGCAGAAAAAGAATTTTTATTGCAGCACTTCTTCTGGCAGGCAGTCTTATACCGGGAGGATGTGGAATAAAGAAAGAGAAAACATCGGACAGTGAACTGCCGGAGATTGTTATCGGAATAGATTATTTTGAACCTTACAGCTATCAGACGAGTGATGGCGAGTATAAAGGTATTGATGTGGAACTTGCAGAGGAAGCCTTTCAGAGGCTGGGTTATCAGCCTGAATTTGAGAAGGTTGTCTGGGAAGATAAAGAGAAACTTTTGTCAGATGGAACAATAGACTGTCTGTGGAGCTGCTATTCCATGAATGAAAGAGAAAACAAATATCAGTGGGCAGGACCGTATATGTACAGTCGTCAGATGGTGGTTGTAAGAGCCGAGAGTGAAATCCGGACACTTCAGGATCTGAAAGGGAAGAGGATTGCAGTTCAGGCGACCACAAAAGCAGAAGATCTCTTTCTTCATAATATAGAATCAAATCTTCCGCAGGCAGAACAGGTGAACTGTTTTTCTTCGTCGAATGAGCTTTATGCTGCACTTAGAAAAAATTATGCAGATGCGATTGCGGGACATGAGGCAATGCTTGGCAGTCTGATACAGGATGGCAAGGGCGCTTACCGTATGCTGGAGGAAAGTCCTTATAAATCAGAACTTGGAATTGCTTTCAAAAAAGGAACTCACGAAGAATTGGCAGAAAAGCTTGCAGAAACGCTTACAGAGATGCAAAGTGAAGGGATTACAGAAAAAATAGTTACAAAATACGGATTGGATGCGGACGAAACTCTGCCGGGAGGAGAAAGTAAATGAGCAGACAGATAAGAAGGCAGATACCGCAGAAACAGAAGAAAAAGAGGGTCGACAGAAATGTGTGTTTGCTTGTGTTTATTCTGATTTTTTCCGGAATACTGACTTTTCTTCTGCTGACAGCGAGAGATAATAGCAAGCTGAACAGTACTCTGGATGAGACCTTTGATTTTGTAAAAAACCGAATTGAAAGTTATGAGATTTATAACACCAATGATCAGGTGAAAAGCCTGGTACGTCTTTTGGACAAAACAACAGAATTAAGCAGAGTCATAGAACAGGAAGGAAATCTCAGTACAGAAATGCTGGACGAATATGCCAGGGAACAGCGCCTGACAGGAATCCTTGTACTGGATCAGAATCTGAAGGTGATAGAACAGAATGCAAAAGATGGAGATACTATGCCGCTTTGGCAGAAGCTGATCAAAAGTGATTATGTACGTGATATTGCAGAGCATCCGGAAAAGACTTATACCACCCGTCTGAGAAATAAAGGAAAGATCTATGATTTTGCGGCAGTGGCAAGACAGGATGCGGCAGGTATCCTGATCACATATGCGCAGAAGGAGGAAGTAAATGAGCTTAATGGAGATCTGACGATGGCATCGTTATTTTCTGACTTTCCTTTTGAGATGAATGGAAGTGTTGTGATCTGTGATGATGATAAGGTTGTCAGTACAAACAGACAGGAGCTGACTGCCCGCTCTATAGAAGAAGCAAAAAGTCAGTATAAAAATAAATTTGAGGCAGATGAGAATGGAATTGTCCATCTTCGTTCAGAGACAGGAAACTGGTTCGGACGTCGGGAGAAGATCAAAGACTACGATGCATATATCTTTTTCCCGGAAAGTCAGGTGTACATCACACGAAATATTATATGTGTGATTTATGTGCTGCTTGCACTGCTTCTTTTCTTACTTTATCGGGTGAACAGGAGCAGAACAGAAAAGAGAAGTATCCTTCAGGACCAGAAAAGACTTCGGGTGATCAATGCACTGGGGCATGCATATGCCTCTATTTCTCTTGTGAATCTAAAAACAGAGGAAATCGAAATCCTGAAATCTTCAGGAAATATGAAGCCGGATCAGAATGGGGATATGCTTTTCAAAGCGCATCAGGAAGAACTTATAAGGCAGGTGATTGCAGAGCCATTTCAGAAGGCATACTGGGAATTTGTCGATATAAGTACAGTGGCAAAACGTCTGGAAGAACGTGAAACGCTGAGTTTTACAGCTCGGACAGTGGATGAAAGATGGATGACAATGATCATTGTGCCACAGGGATATGATAAAGATGGGAAATTGTGTACAGTTCTGGTTGCAATCCGTGATGCGACAGAAGAAAAAGAACGTGAGATTGCGCAGGATAGGAATCTGAGAAATGCACTTGCGGCTGCGGAACATGCGAACAGGGCGAAGACTGTGTTTCTGAATAATATGTCTCATGATATCCGCACGCCGATGAATGCGGTCATTGGATTTACTGCGCTTGCGACAACACATATTGACAATAAGGAGCTTGTTCTGGATTATCTGAAAAAAATCCATATATCCGGTCAGCATCTGCTCAGCCTGATCAATGATGTGCTGGATATGAGCAGAATCGAGAACGGTTCTGTACGGATTGAATATACAGTTGTACACCTGCCGGATATCTTGCATGACTTAAATACAATTATACAGGAATCTGTACATTCTAAACAGCAGGAGTTTTATATTGATACACAGGATATACTCCATGAAGATATCATTACCGACAAGCTGCGCCTGACGCAGGTGCTTCTGAATATCAGCAGTAATGCTGTGAAATTTACACCGGTCGGGGGTACGGTTAATATTCGTGTTTCTGAGAAATCATGCAGAAGAGACGGATATATAACAGTGGTATTCAGTGTCAAGGATGATGGAATCGGGATGTCACCGGAGTTCAGGGAGCAGGTGTTTGACTCGTTTACAAGAGAACATACCGTTACGGAGAATGGAATCGGAGGAACCGGTCTCGGAATGGCAATCACCAAAAACATTGTGGATATGCTGGGCGGTACGATTCATGTTGAAAGTGAAGTTGGAAGGGGAACGGAGTTTACGGTTATGCTTGAATGTGAAATATCAGAGATGACTGTGAAGGAGGAACCTGATCCGGAGCAAAGAGAGCCCCTTAAGAATGAGAAGAAGATCCGGGCAGAAATTCAGAGGCGTTATGAAGGGAAGAAAGTTCTTCTTGTAGAGGACAATGAGCTGAACCGGGAGATAGCAACAGCGATCATGGAGGAAATTGGTCTGAATGTGGATTGCGTTGAGGATGGTACAGATGCTGTGAATATCATGTCATCTGCAGAAGGCGGAAAATATGATCTGATCTTCATGGATATTCAGATGCCGAAGATGGATGGATATACCGCAACCCGGGAAATCCGTACATTGAATGATCCGAAATGCGCAAATATACCAATCATTGCGATGACTGCCAATGCTTTTGAAGAAGACCGTAAAAAGGCAATCAAAGCGGGTATGAACGCTCATATTGCCAAACCAATTAGCGCAGATATAATTCTGGAAAATCTGGAGAGAATGCGCCAAAGCGTGTCTGAAAATTCAGACACGTTCTAATGCTTTTGACGAAAACAGAAAGTACTTATAATAAACCTGCTAAGAAAAGTTAAAAACTTTTCAGCAGGTTTATCTTTCCGTTCCTCTTGGTTATCGTATGTGGCAGAAAAAAGAGTCTAAACTGGAACTGGCAGTCTCCATGATCCGGCAGGTTATGCCTGAATTTCACAGCAAAGATCATGTCATCATCCTTTGTGACAGCTGGTATACTTTGCCACTTTCGTGAAAAATATCGAAACACATATAAAATCAAATGCTATAACAAAGGCCTTAAAACAGATGATTCATTAACAAGTCTATCATTTATAAAGTTGTAAACGGGTGTTTTTCATATAAACACGCTTCTTTCTGATAAATGAGTGGTCTGGGGATATTGCAGATATCCTCTTTTTTTATCATATCATATCTTTTTGTAGTCTGCATTAGCATACTTTGTGGAATCGCCATAGTTACTATAGAATAAAGTATATTGTATACAATTTACTGATTTCACATCCTTTACAGTACAAATATCTGCACTTCATAGAATTTTAGGATGAAATCATAGAAGAAATTTATAAAATTTGCTAATAAAACTGGATAAAATGTGCATTTTATGTTACATTTAATAAGGTATATGTATTGAACTTATTTATCTGGTTTTATTAGCCCTTTTTTGAGTGCAGAGATGGAGGGAACGGATAAGAACAGATATCATAAGGATAAAATTTTATCGTGAGGAAGGTGAGCAATTGGAAAACTATACTAAGTACAAACTGAAAAGCAGTGATGAACTTGCATCAGTGCTTGACGGTAAGGACAACCTGTTTGTGATTGCCTGCAACAAATGTTTCAAAGAATTTGAAACTGTTGACGAACCGGATTGTGACGAATTTCTGAAATTCGCTGCAGATCAGGGAAAGAATGTTACAGGCAGTGCAAAATTTGATTTCTTATGCAACAAGATGCACACAGAAAGAAAATTACAGGATCTGATTCCGGAAGGTACAGAGAATGTAGTAGTAATTTCCTGTGGCCTTGGTATTCAGACCGTTGCGGATCTGGCAGGTAAGCCGGTAGTTGCTGCAAGCAACACCCTTAACTACAGAGGTCATCATGGCATGGCACTTACCAAGAAGAGCTGTGACGCATGTGCGCAGTGTTATCTGAACATTACCGGAGGTGTCTGTCCGATCGTTGACTGTTCAAAGAGTCTTGTCAATGGACAGTGCGGTGGAGCAAAGAATGGAAAATGCGAAGTAGATCCGAATAAAGACTGTGCATGGGAGAAGATTTACCAGAGACTTGCAAAACAGGGACGTCTGGAAGAATTCTTAAACCAGCCTGTACAGGTTCGTGATTTCTCCAAAGTTAATTTCAAAGTGATCAACGACTATGTGAAGTCCATCAGAGAAGACAGACTGGACGGATATTACGGCGGTGTTCATCCGTCAGAACGCAAGGAATTCAGTGAGCACATCGCTCTGAAGAAATTCCCGGATCCGAAGACAGTTGTAATCTCCATGTCACAGCATCTGGGCGCACCGGCCAATCCGATCGTTCAGGTTGGTGACACTGTAAAAGTTGGTCAGAAGATCGGTGAAGCTGCCGGATTTATCAGTGCTCCGGTACATTCCAGCGTAAGCGGAACCGTAGTTGCTGTTGAACCGCGTATGCATGGCACGCGCGGAAGCGAAGTGATGGCTGTTGTTATTGAATCGGATGGAAAAAATACTCTGCACGAATCCGTACAGCCACATGGTGATCTTGACAATCTTACTCCGGATGAGATCATTGATATCATCCGTGAAGCCGGAATCGTTGGTATGGGCGGTGCAGGTTTCCCGACCTGTGTCAAACTTAAACCTGCCAAACCGGTAGATACCATCCTTCTCAACGGATGTGAATGTGAGCCTCTGTTAACAGCAGACCACAGAGTACTCCTTGAGTATGCAGATGACATTATTTTTGGCCTGAAAGCAGTCCTTAAGACAACAGGTGCCGAGAAGGGTATCATCGTTATCGAGGACAATAAGCCGGATGCCATTGAATTAATGCAGAAAAAAGTTGCTGACATCGGAAACATGGAAGTATTTGTTGCAAGAACCAAATACCCGCAGGGTGCTGAGAAAACTCTCATTAAGCGCGTTATGGGAAGAATTGTTCCAAGTGGCGGTCTTCCGGCAGATGTCGGCGTTGTAGTAGATAATATCAGTACAGTAAAAGCAATCTCCGATGCGATCCAGACAGGAATGCCTCTGGTTGAGCGTGTTGCTACAGTAACAGGCGAGAAGATCAAGAATCCTGGAAACTTCGTTATCAAGATCGGTACAAGCGTAAGAGAGCTGATCGATTATTGTGGCGGATTTACAGATGACGATGTTCTGGTTAAGATGGGCGGACCAATGATGGGATTCCCTCTGAACACACTGGATGTACCGATGATGAAAGGCTCCAATGGTATTATTGCCGTTGAACCGGATGAGACAAAAGAACAGCCGTGTATCAAGTGCGGACGTTGTGTAGATGTATGTCCGATGGAACTTTCACCTCTGTATTTCGTGAAATATGCGAAAGACGAGAACTGGCAGGGCATGAAAGACATGAACGTTATGGATTGTGTTGAGTGCAGATGCTGTCAGTATATCTGTTCTTCCAAGATTCCGATCATTAACAGTATCAAAGCCGGAAAAAATGCAGTAAGGGGGATGAAATAATATGTTGATTACCCAGTTAAAAGCAAAAGAAGCGATTACATCACTGACAGCCGGAAAGAAAGTTTTCATTATCAACTGTCATGGATGTAAAGAAGTTCGTTTTCCGGAAAAAGAAGCTGCCCGACTTCAGAAGGAACTTGCTGCTGAAGGAAATGTGACAGGAATCATGACAACTGATTACATCTGTAATCCGGAAAATATGGAATTACGTCTTAAGAAACATATGAGCAAGATCCAGGAAGCAGATCTGGTTCTGGTATTCTCCTGCGGTGTTGGTGTACAGACCGTTTCAGAATATCTGGAAGACAAGATGGTCTGTGCAGCCTGCGATACATACCCGGTACCTGGTTTTCAGGGCGTGACACCGTTAGAGTACAAATGTGACCAGTGCGGTGAATGCTACCTGAACCTGACAGGCGGGATCTGCCCGATCACAGCATGTTCAAAGAGCCTTGTGAACGGCCAGTGCGGTGGTTCCAAGAACGGTAAATGTGAAGTGGACAGCGAGATGGAATGTGGATGGGAACGCATCTACAGACGTCTGAAAGAGATCGGACGCCTTGACGCGCTGAAATGTCCGACACAGATTCATAACTTTGCAACAGACGATGAATTAAAATAGATTATAATGATTGGAGCAATGTACAATGAAAATGAAAGAATTATTCGACCGTGGTGAATTTGTAGTTTCTGCAGAAGTAGGACCGCCAAAAGGAATCCACGTAGATGAGCTGGTAGAAGAAGCAAAAACATACCTTAAGGATGTTCATGCAGTTAACGTAACTGATAACCAGTCTTCTGTTATGCGTCTTGGATCTCTTGCAATGTGTAAGGTTCTCAAGGATGCAGGCATGAATCCTATTTTCCAGCTTGCATGCCGTGACAGAAACCGTATCGCTCTGGAGTCTGATCTTCTCAGCGCTGCAATGCTGGGCATTGACAACATCCTCTGCCTCACAGGTGACCATACAAAGATGGGTGACCACCCACAGGCAAAACCTGTATTCGACCTTGACTCCGTATCCCTTCTTCACACAGTGAAGCTTCTGGAATCCGGTGTGGATCTTGGTGGAAACGAACTGGTTGGCGAGCCTCCGAAATTCTCCAAGGGTGCTGTTGTATCTCCATGCAGCGATTCCGTTGACGCACAGCTTGCAAAAATGGAAAGAAAAGTAGCTGCAGGTGCAGAATACTTCCAGACACAGGCAGTATTTGAACCGGAGAAATTTATCAAATTCATGGAAAAAGCCAAACAGTTCGGAAAACCTGTACAGGTTGGTATCATTATTCCTAAGTCCGCCGGAATGGCTAAATTCATGAACAATAATGTTGCCGGTATTCATGTTCCGGACGAAATGCTCGAGGAACTGAAAGCAGACAAAGAAAAGACAAAAGCAGGTATCACAGGTGTTGAGATCGCTGCACGTATCATCAAAGAGTGCAAGCCATACTGTCAGGGTGTACATATCATGGCACTTGGCTGGGAATCCAAGATCCCGGATCTGCTGAAACTGGCTGAGATCTAAGAAATTAAATATTACTCTATCTGAGTAATTCAGAGAGCTGTCTGAATTTCGGATGCAGAAATCTGCATTCGGGGCGGACAGCTCTTTTTATAGGAAAGGGGCTGTCGGGAAATAGACAGCCCCTTTCCTATCATCGAGTCTGACTCAAATGCTACGATACATTTTTATCCACAGTTTTGTAAAAATTCAATTGCTTCATATACATTAGAAAATGTGACGCTCTTTGTATTTAACCATTGGTTTCTGACATCTGTATCATCTATTCCCGGCAGTCCATCTGGCAATAATGCTTTTACAGTTTTCTTTGAATTTTCTACTGCTTTTTGATAATTGACTGCAATCTTCTCTGTTGCCGCAGAATTTCCTTTTACGTAAGTTGGGATTAATTTTTTAACTTCATTAATAACCTTTTCCTTTTCAGGAACGGTAATGAGTTTCGGAGTATAGTATTTGTAATGCAACATAAACCAATACTCAATACATCCACTAGTCATTAGTAATCTTACCCGTATTCCTTGTTTTTTTCTCAATTTACGAAGTTTCTTTATAATCGTAAACCTATCATTCCATTTTGAAATATCCTTTTCTTCTACATCATAAAAAAACCATATTTCATCTGTTACATCTATGCTGTTTTTATATTTGGGTGATTTTGAAAACTTTGCTTCTGCTTCCTCAAACAGTCCTGTATCTGGTGGCCTTTTTAAAACAGCAACGTCCGAGAAAGTCTTTTTTAAATAATCAGTGTATGCCTGTTCACTTTCACCTTCGCAAAATACATAGATTAGTGGTTTGGCAGATTTTACTTTACGAGGCATTATTCCACCTCCTCAATCTCAATATCAGGAGTTGCACCATATTTACCAAGCAAATATCCCTTTCTGATATTTTCTGTAGTTCTGGTACCTAATCCACTAATACTATAAAGCTCTGATATCCCATCTTCATTGCTTTTGTCTGCAAAGTACAACTGATCCTTACGCAGGATTTCCATATTCATAAGTTCCGTGTTATGAGTCGTAAAGATAAGCTGCGCTCCTTTTGGGTTAGACTGCTTACTCTGGAATTTTGCCACAACAAAATCTACCAACATTGGATGAAGTTCTTTTTCAATTTCATCAACGATAAGAACTCCGCCTTTTTTCAGTGCTGACTCGATTGCAGGTGCAATAGACATGAGTTTTCTGGTTCCGTCTGATTCATCCGATAATTCTAACGGGTATAAAACCGCTTCTCCATTAGCATTGATACCCTGATGTTTCGATATTGCTTTAACCTCATTCATTTTTAATCTTGTTTCTGAGTTGCTCGACGTATCTGCCAGAATATGCATAAACTGAATCAAGGCTGCTTTTATACCGTCTGGTATATTCTCGGGAAAACTTAGATTGTTCTTAATTTCCTTACTGTCAATTTCAAATTGCATACTTTCAATACCGAGATCCGCAGCTTTGGCATAATCCGAAATCGCCTGCAGCATATTGGCATCATTAGAATAATCCAACAGCTGTTTAGGAATATCTGAATAATCCCTTGAAAAATAAAGCAATTCCCGAAACCACTTCATTGCAGTTGCGCAAATAGCGTCATTCATTGTACAAGCCAACGAAAAGAACAACTGATTCGATGCAACGGTTTCGCTGATTAACTTTCTCTTTGCCTTTTCTTCTGTAAAAATAAATGATTGATTTTCTCTTTTAAAAACTAACGCTTTTTGTCCCTTTGGTGCGTGGTATAAATACTCTTTATATATCTTTTCCTTCGTTGCGGCAAAGGAATACCAGTATTTAATTCCGTCTAAAGTATAGATGAATTCAAATTCTGTTGGTTCATCTTCAGAATAATCATTTAAAGCAAATGGTATTACTGGTATTTTTGCGTTTTCGTGCTGTGTTCTTTGCGCATTTTTAATGAATTGCACAGCCAGCCAAAACGCCCGAATTACATTACTTTTACCTCCACCATTTTTTCCATATATAGCAACGCTCGGTAATAAGTTCAACGAACCATATGAAATCAAGCTCTTTTTGAAGGGGCCAAGCCCCGTTGCTTCCATAGATAGCGTTGCCTCATCACGAAATGATCTATAATTCTTGAACCTGAATTCTATCAGCATAATTATCCCTCCAAATTCATTTTCTATTAGTATATACTTATTTCAAAATATATTCAAACAATATTATCAAATAATGTGATATTTTTGCTTTGATTTCAAACATAAATCGACAATCATCCGGATGATCCGATGTGATTTTCGAAAATTTATAAAACACCCGCTGCGGACAGATATGTATAATATCTTTTGTAGCGGGTATTTTATTTATACAGAGATATTTTAGAAAGCATGTCCATGGCAAGAACGATAGAACGATAACTGTCTGATATTTTACTTGCGTGAAAGAGCAGAGTATAATATAATAAAAAGAACAAATAGTTCTATAACAACAGAGAAAAAATCCATCCGCGCATCTAAAAAACGCCGGATGGACTACTCACGTACAGAGATTTCGCAGATTGTTTTAATCTGCGAAATGGGCACCGGAAACGTGCATGAGATCAAAGATTAAGAAATGATCCGACCACTGATCTGACCATTTATAGATGAGATAGAAGAAAGCGAATCCAGAATGTTCCGCTTGGTATCCATAGATGGATGGACATATTTATTCAAAGTGATATTTACATTAGAATGGCCAAGCATTTCGCTGACACTCTTGACATCAGCCCCATTGCTGATACAGTTTGTCGCAAATGTATGGCGCAGTGCGTGAAAGTGAGACTTCTTTATATATGCTTTATTCAGATAAGAATAAAACTTATACTGGTAAGTACGTGGTTCCATCGGGGAAAATTTATTCAACACATAACCCCCCTCATCCTTACAAGAGAGAAGAAGTGGAAAGAGAAATTCCGGAATCGGGATCTCACGGACAGAGCAGAGCGTTTTGGGCGGTCCTTCATACAGAATCGTTTTCTGATCCCCCTGCCCGACCTGAATTCTTTGGACAGTCCTGTTAATATGAATCGTTTTTCTCTGGAAATCGATATCTTCCCATTTTAAGGCACAGATTTCCCCGAGTCTCAGTCCCATATACAGGCATATCAGAATGCCAAGCTTGCATGAATCAAGATCTGAGAGCAGATAGCGGCATAGCTTCTGCTGGTCCGTAGCGTTTATTGTCTGCACAGGTTTGGGAACTGTCCGCAGCTTTTCTGTTTTTAAATGAATTTTCGGAGTGCCGCAGTATCGGTTTCCATAAGATAAAATCTGATTCAGTACACAGTAGATACTTTTATATAGACTGGCGGACATCTCCTTTGGCAGGGCTTTCTCTATGATTTCCAGGCTGATTTCGTCTGCTGTCAGACTGCCAAAAATATCCTGGATATGCATATCATAGATGTTGGCATATTTTCTGTAGGTGGAGTACTTGCGATTATCCTTAATATAAATAAGCCACAACTGACCGATTTCATCAAGACTCATATCAGCACTGGCGTTTAGGGGAGCTGTCTGCTCTTTTTGGGAGAGCAGAGTAATCTCAGATTCTTTCTTGCTGTTAAAGAGTTTCTGTTTTACTTCATTATAAGAAGGGGCATATACGGAACGATATTTTTTGCTTCCATTTATATGGATCAGATATCGGCCTTCCCATCTGCCGTCACTTCTTTTTCGTATGTTTTCTCCTCGTCTTGCCAAAATAAAAAACTCCTTTCTAGGGCTCCTGACCACGATTCTGACCCGTAATGGAGATACTTTCCAGCAGTCAGATTGATTTTCTTACAAAAAGCACTAAATAAATTGGTCAGTTTATGTTATAATGAACTAAATAAATCGCCATTTATTGACAAAATGACTTATTCAGCATATTATATTAGCAGTGATTTGATAAGAAATTTAATAAAATTGGGGAGGTTGGCGCGTATGTGCCCATTTCGCAGATTAAAACAATCTGCGAAATCTGAATTCCTCTTTTTGTGTACTTTGGAGGAATACCGAAATGAGCATACATCTTTTCAAACACAATCAGGAAGCATATAACTCAGTTACCGCCATGCTTGAGCGGGAGAAAATGGCAGCAGTCATCCACCCTACAGGCACAGGGAAATCCCTGATCGCATTTAAGCTGGCAGAGGAACATCCATCAGAGAAATTCCTATGGCTTTCACCAAGTGAATATATCTATCAGACACAGCTGGAGAACCTCGGAATGGAATTCGATAACATCCAATTCATGTCCTACAGCCGTCTGATGAAGAACGAAGACAGCATTGAAACCCTGCATCCGGATTACATCATCCTGGATGAATTTCATCGCTGTGGTGCCGCAGAATGGGGCAAAAGCGTCAGGAAGCTTCTGAACGCCTGTCCAAATGCGAAGAGACTCGGGCTGTCTGCGACCAATATCCGCTATCTGGACAACCAGAGAAATATGGCAGAGGAGATTTTTGATGGAAAGATCGCATCCGAGATGACACTCGGAGAAGCTATCGTCCGGGGAATACTCCCGGAACCGAAATATGTGATAGCCATGTATTCATATAAGAAAGAACTGGATCAGTTAAAGAAAAGAATCCAGGCGTTATCGAATCAGGGCCTCATCACAGAGAACCAGAAACTGCTTGAGCAGCTGCGCCGCGCACTGGAACAGGCAGAGGGGCTGGACATTGTGTTTGAGAAGCACATGGAAAAGAAAAATGGAAAATATATCGTCTTTTGTTCCGGTAAAGAACATATGGACGAAATGAAAGGGCAGGTCAGTACGTGGTTTCGCCGGGTAGACCGTGAGCCGCGGATCTATACAGCGTTTTATAACGATACTGCTACAGACAGAGAATTCAGGGAATTTAAGAAGGATAACAGTGCACATCTGAAGCTTCTTTTCTGCATTGATATGCTCAATGAAGGGGTTCATGTGGATGATGTGGACGGTGTGATTCTTCTGCGTCCGACGGTGTCGCCGATCATTTATCTTCAGCAGATCGGGCGTGCATTGTCAGCGGGCAGCGGGAAGACACCGGTTATTTTTGACCTGGTTAATAATTTTGACAGCCTTTCTTGTATTGACTGTCTGAAGAAAGAAATGGAAGAAGCATTTGTGCTGTTTCCGACGACGTATGGGAAGGGGTTCCGCTTTAGTGAGCGTTTCCACATTACGGATGAGACGAAGGACTGCAGGATGCTTTTCCAGAAACTGCAGACGAATTTAAGTTCCGCCTGGGAAACCTATTATATTGCCGCAAGGCAGTATTACCGGGAGAAAGGGAATCTGAAAGTTCCGAAGAGTTATCTGACGCAGACAGGGCTTACGCTTGGAAGCTGGATTCAGACGCAGCGCAGGGTCCGTGCGGGTTCGGTGAACGGGAATCTGAGTGAGGAGAAGGTCAGGAAGCTGGATGAGATCGGGATGGTCTGGGACAGTAAGGACCAGAGCTGGAATGAGGCGTTGAGAGAATTGCAGGCTTATTTTGAGGAGCATGGGAATCTGGATGTTAAGGCTAGATATGTGACGGAGAATGGGTTCAGGCTTGGGAGATGGGTCTGTAATTTGAGGACGAAGGTGAAGAATAAGGGACTGGATCAGGCGCTGACGAAGGAACAGCAGGGAGAGTTAGAGAAGTTAGGGATGATTTGGGACCGGAATGGGGAGAAATGGGAAGAGTACTTCCGGGAGGCACAAAGGTATTATCTGGAGCATGGGGAGTTGGAGGTTCCGGTGAAGTATGTGACGGAGAATGGGGTGCCGCTGGGAAGATGGCTCGCGGAGATTGGGAGCCAGTTTGGTGAGAAAAATGCATGTCGGAGTTCATTGGAAGAGAGACAGTTGGAACGGCTTAGGGAGATTGGTTTTAAGACGGAGAAGAAGACTGTCAGACAGTGGAATGAGAAGTATTCGCTGGCGAAAGATTACTATGAGGAATATGGGAATCTGAATGTGCCGGTTTCGTATAGTGTGAATGGAGTGAAGCTGGGGAGGTGGATCTCGAATATACGGGCGAAGAGGAAACATCCTGAGGGGAGCGGGATGGTGTTGGATGAACATAGGATTAGGCAGTTGGACAGCATTGGGATGGACTGGAAATAAAAAGGACAAATAAAAAGAAAAATATGGAGAAATACAAATGAGTAACAGTATGACAAAGATGAAGAAAAAACTGGAACACTGGGAAATCGTATCCCTGTTATTGATGGTATATGACTTTACAGCGATTCTGGTGTCATATTTTGCAGCACTGTGGATTCGGTTTGACTGTAAATTTGGCGGAATCCAGAAAGACTATCTGCAGACATATTTTCACACAGCATGGATTTATGCAATATTCTGCGTAGTGGTATTCTGGTTTCTGCGTCTTTATAAGAGTATCTGGCGTTTCGCAAGTTATGCAGAACTGATCCGTGTGATTATGGGAACGGTATTTACAGGAGTCGTTCATTTAATTGTAGTGAATGCATGTATACACAGAATGCCGATTTCCTATTATGCGTTCGGTATTATCATTCAGTTCTGTCTGACACTGGGAATCCGGTTTGCATACCGCTTTATCCTGCTGATTAGGGGAAAGAGAAATACAGACGCAGCATATGAGAAGAGAGTCATGCTGATCGGCGCAGGAAGTGCAGGTCAGATGATCTTTCGCGATATTAAACATGCCAAAGAGACAAGTGAGAGAGTTTACTGCTTCATTGATGATAATCCAAATAAATGGGGCAGATACATAGATGATGTTCCGGTATTCGGCGGTAGAGAGAATATCATGGAAGCGGTAGCGAAGTTTGGAATTGAGAAAATTTATGTCGCCATTCCAAGCGCAAAACCGGAGGATAAAAGAGAAATCCTCAGAATCTGCAATGAGACAGGTTGCGAACTGATGAACCTTCCGGGAATGTATCAGCTTTATACCGGTGAAGTATCCGTAAGCAAGATGAAACCTGTTCAGATTGAAGACTTGCTTGGAAGAGATCCGATTAAGACGGATATGGATGAAGTATTCCGGTATATCACAGGAAAAGTGGTTCTGGTTACAGGTGTTGGTTCTATCGGATCTGAGCTTGCAAGACAGATCGCGGCACACAATCCGAAACATCTGATTTTGTTCGATATTTATGAAAACAACGCGTATGACATTCAGCAGGAATTACGGAAGAAATATCCGGATCTGAAACTGGATACGATTATTGGATCCGTTCGTGACAGCAGAAAGATATTCAAAGTATTCGATGAATACAGACCGGAGATCGTATATCACGCAGCGGCGCATAAGCATGTACCTCTTATGGAAGACAGTCCATGTGAAGCAATTAAAAATAATGCGATGGGAACTTATAAGACTGCATATGCAGCGATGGCACATGGATGTAAGAGATTTGTGCTGATCAGCACAGATAAAGCGGTAAACCCAACCAACATTATGGGAGCATCCAAGCGTTTGTGTGAAATGATCATTCAGGCTTTTGACTATAAGATTAAAGAAGGAAAAGCGAATGAGATTCCGCAGCTCTTCACTCATGGTATGGATGACGTGATCGTGGATCCGAAAGTGGCAGAAGGATTAAAGAACGCCCAGACGGAATTCGTGGCAGTCCGGTTTGGAAATGTGTTAGGAAGTAACGGATCGGTTATTCCGCTCTTTAAGAAACAGATTGAGGCAGGTGGACCGGTTACGGTTACACATCCAGATATTATCAGGTATTTTATGACGATTCCGGAGGCGGTGAGTCTGGTGCTGCTGGCAGGAACCTATGCGAAGGGCGGAGAGATATTCGTGCTGGATATGGGCGAGCCGGTGAAGATTGATACGTTGGCTAGGAATCTGATCAGGTTGTCGGGGTATAAGCCGGATGTGGATATTAAGATTGTTTATAGCGGATTGAGACCTGGAGAGAAGCTGTATGAGGAGAAACTGATGGCGGAGGAAGGGTTGAAGAAGACGAAGAATGATCTGATACATATTGGGTGCCCGATTCCGTTTGATGTGGAGGAGTTTTTGGAAGAACTGGATGGGTTGCTGGAGGCGGCTTATAAGAATAAGGATGATGTGAAGGAGAGAGTACAGAAGGTTGTGGCTACGTATCATCCGGCGTAAAAGAAAAATGATAGGGAATGTTTATGAAAAGAAAACTTTTAATAATCGGTGCGGGCGGTCATGGACAGGTTGTTTCAGAAGTCACAGAGGATTGTGGATATACGATAATAGTGAGAAAGCTATTGAAAGAATTTCTGATTTAGAAAATTTTAAAGAAGAATATGCAGATGCCTTTATAGGTATTGGCAATAACAAATTAAGAGAACAGTTATTAGAAAAATCAAAGAGATAGGATTTACTATACCTGTTCTGATACATCCATCCGCTTATGTTAGTAGAACTTGCGAAATACAGGAAGGAGTTATTATTGAGCCTAAAGCAATTGTGAATGTACATTCAACCATTATGGCAGGGGGCATTATAAGCGTTTGTTTTTAGTAGAGGGCTATTTGAAACAGACGATGTGATAGGCAACACTATCGGATGTTTGATAGGGGCATAATTGCTTTGTTGAGGAGTGCAAAAGAAAAATGAAACTATTAATAGTTGGAGCTGGAGGCTATGGTCTATTGGTTAGAGAAATGGCAGAAGCTCAAGGATATAAAGTTGATTTTCTAGATGACAACAGCCCACTTGCAGTGGGGAAGGTTGAGAATCTTGAGAAAATTGAGGGAGAGTACGATGGCTCAATTGTGGCTATTGGTAATCCAGAAATCAAACAGAAGATATTAAGAAGAATGAAGAACTTGGTTACGCTTATTCACCCCACGGCTTGTGTTAGTGTGAGTGCTGTTATTGGCACTGGTTGTGTGATTGAAGCGAATACAGTTGTTAACTCAAATGCTGTTGTTAATGATGGTAGCTTCATTTGTGCCGGTGCTGTTGTTAACCATAATGCAGTTGTCGGTAAGTTTTGTCAGATTGATTGTAACGCCGTTGTGGCAGTGGGAGCTAAAGTACCAGAAAGTACAAAAGTTCAGAGCTGCACAGTATTTAAATAGATTAGATGAAAAAAGAAATAGTTTAGTAAAGTTTCTTTTAAGGAGAGTTTAAGGATTATGAGCTGGAAAAAAGTTGTTGGAATTGTTGCAGCGACACTTGGAACCGCATTTGTAACTACAGCTGTTGTGGCTAAAGTAAAAAAAGATAATAGTCAGTATAAAAATGAGCCAGATCAGAAGAATCCAATGGAGGGCAAAAAGGTAATCTTTGTTGAGGATGAAAATGATAAAGAAAATGCCGATGGTATGAGGGGGCATCTTGAAGCAGTGGGTGTAACTGGTCATAAGGCGGGTGTATATGAAAAGTATGTTAAGAGAGGAATTGATGTAGTTCTATCTTTTGGCGGACTTGTAGTTCTGAGTCCATTATTATTAGGAATTTCAATAGCTATCAAAATTGATGATCCAGGTCCTGTTCTGTTCACACAGAAGCGAGTGGGAGAAAACAAGAGATATTTCAAATTGCATAAGTTTAGAAGTATGAAAATGTGCACACCACACGATAAGCCAACACATATGTTGGAAAATCCGGAACAGTACATAACAAAGGTTGGCAAGTTTATCAGAGCACACAGTTTAGATGAGCTTCCTCAAATTTGGGATATCTTCATTGGTAATATGTCTGTGATTGGTCCGCGTCCAGGTCTTTGGAATCAGGACTTTCTGACAGCTGAGAGAGATAAATATGGCGCTAATGACATCAAACCAGGTCTGACCGGATGGGCACAGATTAATGGACGTGATGAAATTGAGATTCCGGTGAAGGCTAAACTTGATGGCGAGTACGCTCAGAAGATGGGTCCCCTTATGGATGCTAAGGTATTCTTAGGAAGTTTACATGTTTTCGGTGGCGATAATTCTGTTGTCGAAGGAGGAACTGGCGAGATGAAAAAGCAGACTGTTGGTCGTCACTATACAGACGGAATGACTTCTGAAGAGTTGATTGGCCACATTGGCTTTGGTGAGCCAGTTGAAGTAGATATAGAAACTGAGAAGAAAGTTCTTATTACAGGCGCAGGTTCTTATATTGGAGAAGCATTCCAAACTTATGCAACAGAGCATTATCCAGCACTCAAAGTAGATGCGGTAGATATGATTGATGGATCGTGGAGAGAGAAGAATTTTTCATCCTACGATATTATCTATCATGTTGCTGGAATCGCTCATGCAGATGTTGGAAACGTGGATGAGGCCACAAAAGCAAAATACTACGCAGTTAATACTGATCTTGCAGTAGAAGTTTGTGAAAAGGCAAAAGCTGAAGGAGTGAAAAATTTCGTATTCATGTCATCTATGATTGTATATGGAGATTCTGCTCCTTATGGTAAGAGCAAGGTTGTAGATGAACACACTGTTCCTTTTGCTGCAAATTTCTATGGTGATTCTAAACTACAAGCAGATGCAGCGGTACGAGAATTAGCAGATGATTCGTTCCATGTTTTTGTTTTGAGACCACCTATGATTTACGGAAAGGGCAGCAAAGGTAATTATCCTACTTTAGCCAAGTTTGCAAAGAAACTTCCTGTATTTCCAAATGTAGATAATGAACGTAGCATGCTTCATATAGATAATCTATGTGAGTTTCTTTGCCAGATTATGATGGTTAAGGAAGTTAAGGAGAATGCAATTGTTCTTATTCCACAGAATGGTGAGTGGACTAAAACCAGTGAGATGGTTAAAGAGATCGGTGAAGTAACCGGTAAAAAGGTTAGATTGATTGGTGGAATTATGAAGCCAGCTGTCTTACTTGGCGGCAAGGTGCCTGGTAAGATCGGTGGGCTCGTTAATAAAGCATTCGGAAATTCTACTTATGCTCATGAAATGAGTATTTATGAAGGCATTGTTTATCAGACCACATCCTTAAAAGAAAGCATACAGAAAACAGAAGGAAATATGAAAATGAAAAACAAGAAAATTGCAATTGTCTCATCACAGTATTTTTGGCTGCCGGAAGAAGCAGGTCCATCACGTTTTTATTCAATAGCTAGAACTTTTAAAGATAATGGTTATGATGTAGATGTTTATACTAGTAGCTATGAGCATCATGAGAAAAAACAGAGAGATAAATCAATTAGTACAGATTTGAATGTAATTTATATAGATTGCATATCTTACAAGAAAAATATTGATCCTCGCAGAGAAGTCAGCAATATTATGTTTTCTGCAAAAGTTTCGAAAGAATTGGAGAAAAGAATACTGGATTATGAAGCCGTTTATTGTTCGATTCCACCTAATAATATTGGAAAGACTGTGGGAGCAATTTGCAAAAAACATAATGTACCGTTTATAGTTGACATTGAAGACCTTTGGCCTGAAGCTATGTCAACGTTATTCAGCAAGCCGTTCCAAATACTAACGAAGCCATATTATTTCGATGCTGAAAAAACATATGCATACGCTAATGGAGTTGTTGGTACATCTGAAGAGTATACATCTAGAGCTTGGAAAAATAATGTAAGATCAATTCCTAATAGAACAGTATATGTTGGTACCGATATTAATGCTTTTGATGAAGAAGTTGCCAACAATATTACTAAAGTTATTAAGCCAGAAAATGAGTTTTGGGTCATATATACAGGTTCAATTGGTCATAGTTATGCAATTGATAATGTCGTTAGAGCTGCAAGTCAGATAAAAGATAATGAGAGAATTAAATTTAAAATCCTAGGTGATGGTCCGTTGAGAGTAGAATGCGAAGAATTAGCTAAAAAATTGAATTGCAATAATATTGAGTTCCTTGGATATGTCACACATCCTGCCATGGCTGCGTATTTAAGTAAATCTGATGTTACTATTAATTCGTTTGCTAAAGGTGTTGCTCAAAGTATTGTAAACAAGGTTGGCGATTATCTTGCAGCAGGAAAACCAATGATTAATACATTAGAGAATAAAGAGTGCTGTACATTAATAAATGATAATGTTGTTGGAATAAATGTTCCGGCTGAGATCCCAAATGAATTGGCAAACGCTATTAATAAGATGTTCTCGTCCGAAGAAATGCGCGTATCATACGGAAATAATGCACGACTGCTAGCGGAAATGAAGTTTGATAGAAAAACTTCGTATATGGAGATAATTGACTTGATTTCATCTTTGAAAAAATAATTGATGATAGAGTTGATGTTCTAGAATAGGAGCGAACATATTTATGAACAAATCAATATTAGGTCCAGATCCTAAGATAAGTATCATTATTCCTGTGTATAATGTCGAGCAGTATTTAGGAAGATGTATGGAATCAGTCTTAAATCAAACATACAAGAACATAGAAGTTATATTAATTGATGACGGTTCTAAAGACAGATCTTCAAGCATGTGCGATGAATGGAAAGCAAAGGATGATAGAGTTGTTGTTATACATCAAAAGAACGCAGGTGCGGGTGCTGCAAGAAATGCTGGATTGGCAATTGCAAATGGTGAATTGATTGGATTCGTTGATAGCGATGATTGGATTCAGTTAAATATGTATGAAACATTAATTAACGCAATCAAGAAATATCCAGAAGCTGATATCGCTGAATGTAAAACAACTCGAACAGATGGAAGAAAGGAAATTCCTACCGACGGAGAAAAGAATGTATCAGTCTATTTGCAATCGCAAACACAAACGCTTGAAAATTTTTTTAGAATACATGGCGGGGAAAGTAATTATGGTATTTATACTAAGCTAATTAAAAGAAAAGTTCTAGATCAATTTAAATTTGTTGAAGGTACGATTTCTGAAGATGTGATGGCGTCGTATTATTTTTATACTCATTGCGAGAAAGTCGTGAAAATTGATAAGAAATTATATAATTATTTTCAGAACCAGGAAGGTGTAACAAGAAAAAGCGTATCTAAGAGAGACTTAGAGTACATTGATGCCTTTGAGAGAATTCATAAAGATGTAAAAAAGAAATGGCCTGAACTTGCAGAGTATTCACAGATAAATTATGCAAGAGCAAATTTTACAATATTAGGAAAAATGAAACTATGCGGATATGACAAGGCAGACGTGAATCTTACTTGTGAGTTTGCCAAAATGAAAAAAATAGTGCGTCAAAATTTTAAGAAGTTATTGTTTTGGAAAATGTCAGTTAGCAGAAAGATTCTCCTAATATGGGTATGCATATGATCGGAGATTACCTATGAAAAAAATTCTAGTTATTGGAATGACTAGTACGCCAGGTGGTGTAGAGTCTTTTCTTATAAATTACTGTTTAAACAAGAATATGACAGGTATACAATTTGATTTTTTATGCCCGTCAGAAAATAAGATTGCTTATTCGGAAGAGATTGAAAAACAGGGAAATGTGTACTATGTTGTTCCTAAAAGTAAAAATATGTTTTTACATAAAAAACAACTAAAAGATTTTTTCAAGACGTATTCTAAAGAATACGTAGCAGTTTGGGCAAATTTAAATTCATTGATGAATGTGGATTTCTTAAAAATTGCTAGAAAATCTGGGATTAAACATATTATTGTTCACAGCCACAATTCAAGTAATATGGGTGGATTATTACAGAAAATATTACACACGAAGAATAAGTATTTTATTGGTAAAATAGCTACAGAGTTTTGGGCATGTTCTAGCGGTGCGGCAAAATGGTTCTATCCAAATAAGCTCCCATCTACAGTTATAAACAATGCTATAAATGTTGACAAGTATGAATTTGATCAATTAAAGCGCGAAAATATTCGTAAAGAATATGATTTAGACGGATGCAAAGTAATAGGTCATATAGGAAGGCTGCATTTTCAAAAAAATCAAAGTCAATTGTTGGTAATTATGTATCAGTTAATTCAAAAGGATGAATCATATAGATTGGTTTTAATTGGTTCCGGTCCTGATAAGGAGATGCTTGTTAGAGAGATTTCTCAAATGGGATTAGAAAAGTATGTAATCTTTGCAGGAGAGCAAAAAGATATTGGCGGTTGGCTGAGTGCATTTGATGTGTTTGTTTTTCCTTCAAGATTTGAGGGGCTAAGTATTGTTGGATTAGAAGCTCAAGCAAATGGAATTCCTATTATTGCGTCTACAAATGCAATTAATGATGAAGGACTTATTAATTCAAATGTTATAAGAATTAGTTTAGATAACTCTGTAGAGGAGTGGTGTCATGCAATTGAACAGTCAATTGGAGAAGTGAGATGTGAACACTCTATTATAAAGGAAAGGTTTAGAGCCAAATGTTTTGATATTGATGTAGAGGTTGGAAAAATGTCAAAGTATTTTAATGCATTAGAATGATAAAAAATTGTATATTAGAAAAATGAAGAGGGGATTTTTATGGGAAAAGACAAGATAAGTATTATTATGCCTGCTTACAAAGTGGAAGATACTATAGCACGTTGCATACAATCAATAATTAATCAAACATATTCAAATCTGGAAATAATATTAGTAGAAGATGGTTCTCCGGATAGGTGCCCTGAAATATGCGATGAATATATGAGAAATGATGCAAGAATCAAAGTTATTCACCAGAAGAATGGAGGATTATCTAAGGCAAGAAATGTTGGATTATCTAATGCAACTGGTGATTGGATTCTTTTTGTTGATAGTGATGATTATATTGATTATGAATTATGTGAAAAAGTACATGATTGTGCAGTGAAAAACAAAGCGGATATTGTTATGTTTGGGTTTACTAAGTTTAAAGACGGTGAACAGATTAAATGTAGTGTTGTGGAAAGTGTATCTCGTCTGTTAAACAAAGATGAGGCCATGGGGCTTTTATCCGACCCTAATATTGGAAACTTTTCATGGAACAAGTTTTACAAGAGAAGTTTGTTTAATGATATTAAGTATCCAGAAGGTAGAGTTTATGAAGATTTAGCGACTACTTATAAAGTTATTGATAGAGCTTCGCAAATCTGTTTATTGGAAACAAAATTGTATTATTACTATCAATCAGATAACAGTATTACGCATACGATCACTAAAAAGCATGTTACTGATGAATTCGAGCAGAGATTTGAACAGTATAATTTTTTGATAGAACATAATTATGAAGCGGCTAAACTTGTGAGAGAAGAGTTATTTGCTGATGCATTACAATATTGTATTTACTGCCCGTATGAGCCAAGTAATCCTACATATGCAAATGCCTCAAATGTTATATTAGGCTCAAAGGAAGTTAGACAAATATTTGGTGGAACGTATAAGATTATGTACCATATGTACACTATCTCGGTCCATCTATTTAATTTTGTATGTTGTTTATTAAAAAAACGATTAAAAGTTTAGAAGTAAGGTGAAAGAATGGATAAGAAGACTGCCAAGATTGGAATATTAACTTTTCACAAGGCCATAAATTATGGGTCTGTTCTACAAGCATGGGCTTTACAGAATACCTTGAAGATGAATGGGTATGATTCTGAAATTATTGATTACGAACCCAAAGAACTAAGGCATTTATATGAAACAAGCTTAAAAGATGCTAAAGGATTTAAAAGGAAGCTTAAAAGAATTCTTTCTTTTAAAAGAAAAGTATCTATGCAAAGAGATAAGTTTTTGTGTTTTAGAAAAGAAAATTTACATTTGAGTAAAGAAATGTATTTTTACGACTCGGATTTCAGAGGCATTGCGGATAAGTATGATGTGATAATTACGGGAAGTGATCAAGTTTGGAATACAAACATAGTAGATTGTGATCCTATTTTTTTTCTACCATTTCCTTTTAATGGTAAAAAGATTGCGTATGCTTGTAGTGTAAATGATGGTCAGGTGAATGAAAGATTTCCGGCAGATTGGCTTGAAAAATGGCTCAGGCAGTATGATTTCATTTCGGTTAGAGAACAAAGCGGAGTAGAGAAATTATCTTCATTTTTAAATTATAATATGAAGATTTATAATACCTTGGATCCAACATTATTATTGGACAAAGAGATGTATACTTCGTTACTTGGAGATAGAATTAAGGATGAGCGCTACATATTCTTGTATAATATGTGGACAAAAATGGAAGGAATACAAGTAGCTAAAAAGGTATCTGAAAAATTAGGCTTACCGGTATATACGATTACTAATCAAATGGATATGATTAGAATTGTTAAATATAGCCGTAATGGTGTTAAAGTTGACTTACAGCATACAGGGCCTAAAGATTTTCTGAATTATATTTACTATTCGGATTTTATAATAACAGATTCATTTCACGGTACCGCATTCTCTATTATTTTTAATAAAGAATTTTTGACACTTAATACTCATATGGATAATGGGCAGTATAAAAACGATGAACGTCTTATAAGCATATTAAGTAATGAAGCGTTAGTAGAGCGCTTTGTAAAAATAGATGACATTGACTCTTTGGATTTGCATAAGAGAATAGATTATACGAGAGTAAATGAATATAGAGAAGATTTAAGAACGCAATCGCTTGGTTTGCTACTGGATGCAATTGAGGGAAAAATTAATTTGTAAGACGGGAATAAGGAGGTAAGTGTGTGGAATCACGAAATAGATATTTGGCAAAAAATACGCTGATATTTACAATAGGCAATTTTGGATCAAAATTTATTGCCTTCTTCTTGGTACCTCTTTATACAAGTGTTTTACGAACTGAAGAGTATGGAGTGGCAGATCTTATCACCACATTATGCGCAGTGATTGCACCGGTCTTAATTTTAAACATTTCTGAAGCAATAATGAGGTTTAGTCTGGATAAGGATGCCGATAGAGCGGTAATTACAAAGATTGGTATTAGAATTTTTGAAATCTCTATCATTTTAGGCGTATTACTTATTCCTGTGTATAGTTTGTTTGCACCTATTAGAGAGTACTGCATATATATTTTTATATATAATGTTTCAATTGGTGCTAGTACTGTATTTTTGTATGATTTACGAGGTAAAGAGTTATTGCTTCAGTATTCTATTGGAAGTGTAATTCTTACTCTGACATCAGCGTTGTTTAACATTTTGTTTTTGGTTGTTTTTGATTGGGGAGTTCGTGGATACATTTCTGCATTTATTTTTGCAAATATTGTAACTGCAGTGTATGCGGCGGTAGTTGGAAAAAGTTTTAAAGGATATACAAAAACAAGAATAAACACAGCGAAAATGAAAGAAATGGTGAGCTTTTCGGCTTTTTTAATTCCTAATACGTTTATGTGGTGGATTATGAATTCATCAGATCGAGTTATGGTTACAGCTATGGTTGGAAGTGCAGCTAATGGTATTTACGCAATTTCATATAAATTGCCAACACTCATTTCGACTTTAACAGGGATTTTTAACCAAGCATGGGGATATTCCGCTATTAGGGAGAATGGTGCCGAAGATGAGAGTGAATATAATAATGGCGTTTTTAAATCATTAATTTCAATAGCAATGCTAATGGGAATTGGTCTGATTACAATTATGAAGCCATTTCTAAGTATTTATGTAGAGAAATCATATTATGTTGCCTGGAAATATACACCTTTTTTAGTGATTGGTTGTGTGTATTTGACGTTAGGCACGTTTATGTCAACAACTTATAATGTTCATAAAGATAGTAAAGGATTTTTAATTTCGGCAACTATTGGAGCGGTAGTAAACATTGGCTTGAATTTTCTTTTGATTCCAAAATTCCGAGTATATGGTGCTGCTATTGCTACATGTATTAGTTATATTGTTGTATTCTTGTTTAGATATTTTCATACTCGTAAGTATATACGTTTTAATATTAAAAATAATGAATTCATCATGGGGACTATTTTATTACTAAGTTCATCGCTAATAATGTTTATTGATAATTATGTTGGCATAACAATCCAGATTATACTTCTAGTAATTGCTATGATTATTTATGCCAATTATTGGACCACTATTCTGAGAGGAATTATCAACAAGTTTGTGAAAAGAAAGGTGGGTTAATCTATAGTGAAAAAAGAACCTTTGGTTAGTATCATCGTGCCAATATATAATGTTGAAAAATATATTGTTAAGGGCGTCGAGTCATTATGTAATCAGAATTATAATAATATAGAAATTATTTTAGTTGATGATGGATCACCAGATAGATCTCCTGAATTAATAGATGATTTAGCTCAGAGAGATAAACGAATAAAGGCAATACACAAAACAAATGGAGGCGTATCCTCTGCTCGAAATGTAGGAATTAATCATTCAAATGGTGATTACATTATGTTTGTCGATGGAGATGATTGGGTTGATCCGTCATATGTATCATTTTTTGTAAATATGATTGTTGAATCGAACCATTCAATTGGAATGAATTATAATTATTATTATGATTCCGGCAGAACAAATATAGACAGTAATGATTTTACTATTATAGATAAGAATATAGCAGCTGGATCCATATACAACGGAGATATATTTGTAGCAGTTTGGAATAAGATTTATAGTAAAGTTTTTTTAGATAAAAATCAAATTCGATTTAATGAAGCAATATGGTTTGGGGAAGGAATGTTATTTAACATTGAATGCTTAAAATACACAAATGAGATTGCCGTTTGTAAGAAATCCTTGTATCACCAAACTCCAAATCAAGAAAGCGCTATGCGAGCCTTCAATTTAAAGAGTTTTTTATGTGGAATTAAATCAATGGAATTACAGAAAGAAATAATAGATTCTTTTTCTGATAGCGTTAAAAATGAGTGGGAACTGCATTTGTATGGATACAACCATAGCATTATTGACGGGCTTGTAAAAACGAATTCTGTTGATGATAATGAAGAAGTATACAAAAAATATGTTAAATTGTTACGTCGCAATATTGGTATTCCTCTTAAGTATGAAAGGAGATTTAAGAATAAAATTGCGTGTATTTTATATTTTATTTCACCAAGTATTATGTCAAAGGCGATGCTAAAAAGAAATAATAGAAGGCTTAAGAGCGGTGATTAGCTATGTTGTTAAAAATAAAAAAGAATAATATATTATTACTACTATATGTCATGCTGTCTGCGTTTTATACATCTCCTTTATTTAATATCGGATTGTTTGATTATGTTTTGTATGTACTCTTTCTGTTTAATTGGTTTTTCATTATATGGGGGTTATTTTATGCTTTAAAGAATGATGATGCAAAAGTTGTACTTTCTTTGGCTTTAATTATAGTCGTTATTTTTATGGTATGTATGCTGAATGGTACAAGCCTTAGGCAATGCAATGTTATTCTGACATTGATAATTGGCATGTATTACACTACGAGCATATCATACTCAAAAGCTTTCTATCAGTTAATTAGCATAGTTGGATTGATTTACAACGTACTTGCTTTAATAAAAAGCCCGAATTATTTTGTGAATTGGGAAGCATCAGGTCAGGCAACAATGAATCCTAACACAATTGGAATTATGAATTTGTTTTTTGCTATAATTATAAATTCATACATCCATTTGTTTGTGCCGGACCGGAGAAAAAAATATTGCTATATGTTCTATAATGCATTGCTATTATATATATTGTTTATGTATAGAAGCCGAACGGCACAAGTTGCATTTTTGGTTTTTGTGATAGTATTTGTCTTATTAAAACGAGAAATACTTAATAAACCTAAATTACTATTTATAATTACCTGTGGACTATCAATTATGGGTACAATTGCACCTCTATTGTATTTAGCAATGCCGAAACAAATCATGGATTGGATTGCAAATACAACAGGTAAGTCATATTTTTCTGGGCGTGAAATAATATGGGGGCGTTTTTATGCTGCATTAGCAGATTTTAAGACACTTGTGATAGGACCGGGGATGTGGAGAAAAGAACAATATACATCACTTTGGAACAATGGTCGAGTTTACTCGATGCACAATAATTATCTTGATATTATTTTATGTTTCGGTCTTATTGGTCTAATTATTTTTACTCTTTTTATTGCTACACGTATATATGGTTTAAGTAAACGGAAAGTGTTAAATAACTATGTGTGTTTGTCAGGATATTTTTCATTTATGATCTTGGGATATACTGAGAATAACTTTAGTTATGCCTTTTTTGTAATGCTATATAATATACTGATTGGTTTGGCTATATATGCAAATAAGCAGCTAGAATGAGGAACTCAGTTGATTAGAATTTATTAGAAAAATTATAAGAATACATCTGCTGGAGTTTGAAAAATTGCAGTAGCGATTGTAAAGAATATTATGGAGTGTTTGTATGATATCAGCGCATAATGACAATGATATGGTAATCAACAGAAAAAAGTGGATTGATTACCTTAGGGCTATGGCAATTGTGTTAGTTGTGATTAGCCTTAACTTCCTGAAAAAGTAACACTCAAAAAATGGCAGATTGTAAAAAACCTTGAAAAATAGGGATTTTCCTTAATTTCCAGCCCGAAATAGCCCTAAAAGCATCTCAGGCTGGAAATTTACATGTTATTGGCACCTTGAATCTGAAGAAACTTCCAGGGTCTGACCCCAATGTGGTCAATTTACCGTCAACTTAAGGAAAATCGTCAGATTTTATCCTAATT
>NZ_JAJDMJ010000036.1:0-39298 GCF_020593585.1 Blautia sp. DFI.6.71 | reverse complement strand
CAGGCAATCTGGAATGAATTTTGGCTACGTTACTGAGAACGGAGTGAACAGTAACGAAAAAGCTGAAGAGCGGATTGTTGCGCGGATGCGTTTTGTGGTGTATAATTAAACGCAATAGGCTTGTGAACAGTAGCTCTGTAATTTAAGCAAGGATATAAGGTGAACAATTTTGAAAAAGACGATAGAAGAACTATTAAGTGGAAATTTCAGACATGAACATCCGCAGCTCCTTTTTTCGCAGGACAAAATAGAAGTGACTCTGAAAGCAGGTGATGTGTACAAAGGGGAACTGTATTTTGGAACAGAGGATAATCAGAAAATACGTGGATATATTACATCTTCCAACAGGCGCGTGGTACCGGGAACCGAGAAATTTTCGGGAACTACGGTGAGACTGCAGTATGGAATTGACGGTGCGGGGATGCACCCGGGTGAGAGACATGAGGGATGGCTTTGTTTCACCACAGACATTGGAGAATATAAGCTGCCATTTCTCATTCAGACAGAGAAAGCAGAACTGAAAAGTGCAGCCGGAGATGTGCCGGATATGGATACCTTTGTGAATATTGCAAAGGACGATTTTAAAGAAGCATATCGTGTTTTTACAGACCGCAGATTTGAACTTCTGTTAAGAAATGCCGGACAGAAAGAGAAAGCTCTTTATAAGGGACTCTCAAAACAGCCCGTGACATTTCAGCATGTAGAAGAGTTTCTGATCGGAACGGGAAAAAAGGATCCTGTAAAAATTGAACTGAAGGCAGATCAGAACAGCTTTTATGATATCAGTGAATCTGTCCGCGAAACTTTTGCAGTTCAGAGGAGCGGATGGGGACATCTCAGGCTGGAGGTAGAGGCGAAAGGCGATTTTCTGGAAGTTTCCAGGCATGTGGTCACAGATGAGGATTTTATAGGAAGCTATTATCAGGTGGAATATGTAATCCGTAAAGAAAAGCTGAAAAAAGGACGTCAGTTTGGTGAGATCACTGTGAAGAGTCCCTATCAGCAGCTGACTTATCAGATCACTGCATCCATGGAATCGAAAGTGCAGCTCAAAACAGAAATTCATGTGAAACGGCATAAGCTGGAACTGTTACGTGACCTTGCAGAATACTCCTGCAAAAGAATGGACAGTAAGACATGGATCGGCAGCAGCAGATTTGTCCTTAATCAGTTAAGGGAAGAAGGCTGTGATTATCCGGAATATCAGATGTATGAAGCATACATTCTTCATATGGAAGAAAAGGATGAGCAGGCAAGAGAAATTCTGAAGAAATTTAAACATCAGAACTTTGTCAGAGAGAATCTGGAACTGGCAGGTGCTTACCTTTATCTCTGCGTTCTTACAGGATTGCACAAAGACAGAGAACAGGCGATAAGACGTCTGTACAATTTCTTTCTGCAGAAGGAAGATAGTTTTCTGTTGTTTAAACTCTGGCTGGAGATGAATCCGGAGGATAAGGGTTCCCCTTCAAGGCTGGTATTTATGATGGAGGAACTTTTTGAGAAAGGCTGCAGGAGTCCGTTTCTGTATCTGGAAGCATGGAATTATATAAGCAGTGATACAACACTTCTTCACAGAATGAGCAGTTTCTGGACACAGGTATTTTTATTTGCGGGAGAGAAAGGTCTTCTGACAGAAGAGCTGGTGATGAGATTTGCCTATCTTACAGGGTATGAGAGAGAATTTTGTACCAGTATGTACAGAGCACTGGCAATGGGATACGATGCTTTTGAATCCGATGATACGCTGGAAGCAATCTGCAGATATATCATGCTTGGAAATCCGAGAAAACCGGAATATTTCAGATGGTTTTCCCTGGCAGTGGAGAAAGGAATCCGTCTGACAAGGATATATGAATATTATGTGGAAACAATGGATACATCTTATCAGAGAGAACTTCCAAAGCCCCTTCTGATGTATTTTACCTATAATAATACTTCTCTTGCAGATGATAAAAAGGCATTTATTTATGCAAGTATTGTGGGAAACAGAGGCCGTCAGCCACAGACATATGCGGATTACAGGGATCATATGAAGATTTTTGCCATGCGCAAGGCGAAAGAAGGACGGATGAATGAGAATTATGCGGTCCTTTATCAGGAATTTTTAAGCAATCCCAAAACAGAAGGACAGGCAAAACTGCTCGCGCAGAAGCTGTTTACACACAGACTGTACTGTGATGATAAGAAGATACGCTATGTGATCGTGCGCCATGAACAGCTCAGGGAAGAAGAAATTTACCCATGTATCCAGGGCGTAGCTTATCCAAGAATTTATACAGATGATGCGGTGATCCTGTTTCAGGATGGGAAGCAGAGAAGATATGTATCAACAGTAGATTATAATATCAAGAAATTATTTGATGAGCGTGAACTGACAGATAAGGTTCTTGGTTTTCATATTGAAGAGCCGGGGCTGGTACTTCACTGCAGTGAGCATACAGAACTGAAACCGGAGAATCTTCAGGCATTCCAGAGGATCCCGGAGTCAGAGGAATTTTCAGATGAATATCAGAAATGTATCAGAGAGAAGCTGCTTTCTTATTATTCCGAACACACCAGAGCAGAAGAAGCAGATAATTATCTGAGACAGATGGATTATAAGAAATATGCGGCTGTAGACAGAACAGCTCTTCTGGAAGTACTGATCTCCAGAGGAATGTATCAGCAGGCAATGTCCATTGTTTCCCAATTCGGATATGAAGGAATCCGCATAGAGAGCCAGCTGAAGCTGACCAGCAGAATGCTGACAAGATGTGAGATGGAGGAGGATGACGAATTGCTTGCCCTTGCATCGGATGTATACAGACGCGGAAAATATGATGAAGTGATCCTGAAGTATCTTATGGAATACAGATTTGGTCCTGTAGATGAACTGATATCTGTATGGAAAAGTGCGCAGGGCTTTGAGATGGATACTTATGAACTGGAAGAGAAGCTTCTTGGCCTTCTGATGTTTACTTCTGATTACAGGAAAGAGGGAGAGAAGATCCTGGAGGATTATGTTCATCACAGCGGAAAGGAACGTATTACAGGAGCATATCTTACGCAGACTGCATATGGTGCATTTGTAAAAGAATATCCGATGAGTGTTTTTGTAAGAAGTCTGCTGGAGCGGGCTTATGATGAGAAATGGCCGGTTGATTTTGTATGCAGTCTTGCTCTTCTGGAAGCGTATTCCAAAGAAAAAAAACTGGAGAAAAAACAGCTTTGCAATGCAGAGGAGATTCTTCAGAAATGTGTGAAACAGGGAATGTACTTTGCGTTCTTCGGGAAACTTCCGGTATCTGTCTTAAGTCCTTATCAGTTGGATGATAAAACCTTTGTGGAATACCATGCAGATCCGTCTGCAAAGGTGACACTCTATTATGCACTGGATGCAGGCCTCGGAAATCAGGTGAAATATCAGACAGAGCCTTTGCGTGATTTATATGAAGGTATTTTTGCAAAATCATTTACATTGTTCTACGGGGAGACATTGCGGTATTATTTTGAATCAGTAACAGGAGAGCGGGTAAATCGGACACAGGAGAGGGTACTTACAATGAATAAGATTGAGGGTACACCTGTAAGCAAATATCATATGATCAATCAGATGCTCTCTGCACGCAGACTGGATAAAAAGAAAGAAGTGTTTTCACAGGTGAAGAAGTATCTTCGCCAGGAACAGTATGTGAAGAAGATGTTTGTGATCGAGAAAGAAGAGCAGGAACAGATTGTCCTGAAACCGGGAGGAACAAATGAACGAAATTCGTGATTTGATCGTGGGAATTGATTTTGGCAAAGAGTATTCTCAGATATGTTATTATGACAGAAAAGGAGACGAGGCACGTTCTCTTTCTATGAAAGCGGGTGGAAATCAGTATGAGGCTCCCTGTATTCTGTGCTGGAGACCGGAGCAGAAAGACTATTGCGTAGGACTGGAAGCAGATTACTTTGTCCGGGAAAAGGGCGGAGTCATGATCGATGATGTCTATGGAATCTGTGAAAAAAGTGATTCTGTGCTGGTGGAAGGACAGGAACTTGCACCATGGGAGATCCTGGCTCAGTTTCTGCAGGGAATGCTTAAATTTCTGGGAGTGGCAGAACTGGTCAAAAATACTAAATGTGTGGCGGTGACACTGCCCGGGCTGACGGAAATTCAGGTTGAGAATTTCCAGAAAGCATTTGAGATAATTGGATTTCCACATGAGAAATATATGCTGCTGGATTATGGGGAAAGCTTCTATTATTATGTGCTCTCACAGAAAAGAGAAACCTGGAACCGTAGTGTGGGATGGTATGCCTTTACACCGGAGAACGTGTCTTTTCGCAAGATGACAATGAACGGTGCAACAAAGCCTGTCACTGTAAAACTGGAAGAAGCTGTGGAGACAGAACTTCCTGCTGAGGGACAGGAGAGAGATTCGGAATTCAGTAAGTTTGTCCAGAAAACACTTGGCAGAGATCTGTTTTCCAGCATTCAGATCACAGGAGATGGATTTTCACAGGACTGGGCAGAGCAGTCTGTAAGGTTACTCTGTTATCAGAAAAGAAAGGTTTTCTATGGAAATAATCTTTTTGCAAAGGGTGCCTGCGCTGCAGGAAAAGAGAAAACAGAGAACAAGGCATTAAAGGGATATCGCTTTTTAAGCGATTCTCTGGTTATGGCTGATGTGGGGATGGAAATGAGAGTGATGGGTTCTCCTACCTATTATCCGCTGATCGAGGCAGGAAATAACTGGTATGACAGTAAGGCATCCTGTGAATTTATTCTTGATGATACAGAGGAGCTTGTGTTTATTGTAAGCACGTACCACAGACCGGAGAAAAGAAGGGTAGGAATGATGCTGCCCGGTATTCCGTTGCGTCCGGACAAGACTACCAGATTACGGCTGGAATTACAGTATGTCTCATCTGCAGAATGTAAAGTGACGGTTACAGATCTGGGATTCGGAGAAATGTTCCCTTCCAGTGGGAAAACCTGGACAGAGACAGTAGAATGGTAAAGGAGATGGAGCAATGAGCGGATATATTTTATGTCAGACAAAAAAAGCACAGCGTCCTTATTTTATAGAGAATATCAGTATGAATATTTATTCTATAGAAGAACTCTGTTATTATCTGTACCACAATCTTTACCTTGCTGATCATACTGTTTTTAATGAAGAATTATGCAACTGGCTCAGAGATGAGCTTGAACTTGTGCATCTGGCTGCAAAGCTGAAACAGAATCTGGAGAGAAATGTAAGTGTGGAAGAGATGATCTATCCTGTTTTCAAGGAGATCAATTACCTTACCTATGAGGAGATGAAAGGCTTTAACAGCAGGATTGTGACTTATGGAAAAGAAAAAGCGGCAGTCCGTCAGAAGAGAAAGGGAGATGCACTGACAGAAAACGGAATGTATGTGAACGCCATCCGGGTATACCAGAAACTCCTGGAAAGAGAGGATCTGTCTGAGCAGAGAAAAGGATTCGCAGCTTCAGTGCGCTATAATCTTGGCTGTGCATACAGTTATCTTTTTCAGATGGAAAAAGCACAGGAATGTTTTCTGGAAGCATACAGAGAAGCACATTCAAAAGATGCCTTAAAAGCTTATATCATAGCATACAGCAGTGTTCATGATAAGACAGATTATGATAAGGTTATGGAAGAACTTGAAGTAGATGAAGAACTGAAGAAAGATATAAAAGAAGAAATCAGGCAGTCTCTGAAAGCTTTCGAGTCTGTACCGGAAGAGAAAACAGATGAAAAAAATCTGGATGCCCTTCTGGAGAGACTTATGAAAGATTATCACAGAAGTACAGGTTCATAACTTACTCTTGACAGAGGCGGAGGTGTGTGATAGGATTAACACATACTTTCACATGGTAGAGTGGCTGTGTGATAAATAACAAAACAGATAAAGAGGAGATATTTATCATGAAAAAGAGATCTTTAGCAGTACTCATGGCAGGAGTTATGGCAGCTTCTATGATGACGGGTGTTGTTTCTGTATATGCAGATGCTGACAGTAAGACATTAACTGTAGGATTTGATGCACAGTATCCTCCTTTCGGATATAAAGACGATAATGGAGAGTATGTTGGTTTTGACCTTGACCTTGCACAGGAAGTATGCGACAATCTCGGATGGGAGCTTGTGAAGAAACCGATCAACTGGGATTCCAAGGATATGGAACTGAATTCCGGTTCTATCGACTGTATCTGGAACGGATTTACCATTAACGGACGTGAGGATGACTATACATGGTCAGATCCATATCTGAACAATGAGCAGGTGATGGTTGTTGCAGCCGATTCAGGGATTGAGAAGCTGGATGACCTGGCAGGCAAGAATGTAGTAGTTCAGGCCGCTTCCGCAGCACTGGATGCATTAAACAGCGATGATAATAAGGATCTTACAGCAAGCTTTGCATCACTGACAGAGAATCCTGATTACAATACAGCATTCATGAATCTGGATTCCGGCGCTGCAGATGCCATCGCAGTAGATATCGGTGTTGCCAAATATCAGCTTTCCCAGAGAGAAGAAGGCAAATATGTGATCCTCGACGAGCCAATCCAGAGCGAAGAGTATGGAATCGGCTTTAAGAAGGGTAACGATGAGCTGAAAGATACTGTATGGGAAGAAGTTCTGAAACTTTATGATGCAGGTGAAGTTGATAAACTTGCTGAGAAGTATGAAGTAGCAGATATGCTCTGCATTGGAGATGATGAGAAATCTGATGATAAAAAAGATGATGCAGCAGAGGATGATGCTTCCGATGCAGACACAGCAAAAGAAGATACAGCTGATACAGCGAAAGATGCTGAATAGTCAGCCGGAACAAAAACAGTTATGATACAAGAGGACAGATCTGTGCAGGCTGTCCGCATTATAAAGGAATGGAGGGTACATTTTGTGCACCCTCTTTTCTTACTGTACAGGAGAAATTTTTCAGGAGGAAAGCTTATGTCTTTAAGTGTAATGCTGCAGCAGCTTGCCAGTGGTATGGTAGTTTCTGTAGAGATTTTTGTAGTGACATTACTTTTTTCACTTCCGCTGGGACTTCTGATCTGCTTTGGCAGAATGTCCAAGAATCCGGCGATACGTGGAATTGTGTCTGCCTACATATCAGTTATGCGTGGAACCCCGTTAATGCTGCAATTGATGGTTGTGTATTTCGGACCATACTTTATTTTTGGAATCCGTATTTCCATGGGATACAGCCTGATCGCTGTGTTTATTGCATTCAGTATTAACTATGCTGCATATTTTGCGGAGATTTACAGAGGAGGAATCGAATCTATTTCAGCGGGACAGTATGAGGCTGCAAAGATCCTGGGATACAGCAAAGCCCAGACATTTTTCAGAATCATCCTGCCGCAGGTGATCAAGAGAATCCTTCCATCTGTGACAAATGAGGTTATCACACTGGTAAAGGATACGTCACTGGCATTTGTTGTTGCTGTTTCGGAGATGTTTACAATTGCAAAACAGATTGCAAGTGCACAGACGACTATGATGCCTTTTGTGATCGCTGCTGTTTTCTATTTTGTGTTCAATCTTCTTGTTGCGATTGTAATGGATAAGATTGAGAAAAAACTGAATTATTATCGCTGACAGGCGGCTGGGGTTATAAAATATTTTTTGACTCTGACATCATTTAATTTAAGAGGAATATTTGCTATGGTATTATTTGAAATGAAAAACATAAAGAAGAGCTTCGGCAGCCTTGAAGTATTAAAAGACATTTCACTTCAGGTAGAGGAGGGTGAGGTTCTTAGTATTATCGGACCTTCCGGTTCCGGTAAATCCACACTTCTCCGCTGTGCCACCGGTCTTGAGACACCGGACAGCGGTGAGATCATCAAGCAGGGGGATGTGGGACTGGTATTTCAGAACTTTAATCTTTTCCCCCATTTTTCCGTACTGAAAAATATCACAGATGCTCCGATCAGAGTGCAGAAGAGAAAGAAAGAAGAGGTTTATGCACAGGCAAGAACTCTGTTAAAGCAGATGGGACTTGCAGACAGAGAGAATGCATATCCGTTTCAGCTTTCCGGCGGTCAACAGCAGCGTGTCTCTATTGCCAGAGCATTATGTATGAATCCGAAGATCCTGTTTTTTGATGAGCCTACTTCCGCCCTTGATCCGGAGCTTACGAGTGAAATTCTTAAGGTAATCAAAGATCTGGCAGCAGAACACATCACTATGGTGATCGTTACTCATGAGATGACATTTGCAAGAGATATCTCTGATCATATTATTTTTATGGATAAGGGACTGATCGCAGTTGAGGGGAGTCCAAAAGAGGTATTTGAATCAGAACATGCGAGAATGAAAGAATTTCTTGGTAAATTCCATCAGGGATAAGGTTTTTGTGGTTGCTTTTAGAGGAATGATGTTATATAATTTCAACGTACGTGGTTGAGAAAAACGTACGTACAGAAGTGAAATAAAAGGATTAAAAATAATATCCTATAAAAAACAGGAGAGTGAAGATGAGTACAGACAGATATGTAAGTCCTTTATCAGAACGTTATGCCAGCAAAGAAATGCAGTATATTTTTTCCCCGGATATGAAATTCCGCACATGGAGAAGACTCTGGATCGCACTTGCTGAGACAGAGAAAGAGCTTGGCCTTAACATTACACAGGAGCAGATTGATGAACTGAAGGCACATGCAGAGGATATCAATTATGACGTTGCAAAGGAACGTGAACGTCAGGTGCGTCATGATGTTATGTCTCACGTATATGCGTATGGCGTACAGTGCCCGAAAGCAAAAGGAATCATCCATCTGGGAGCAACCTCCTGTTATGTAGGTGATAATACAGACATTATTGTAATGACAGAAGCATTAAAGCTTGTGAAGAAGAAACTGGTCAATGTTATTGCCGAGCTTTCTGCTTTCGCAGATAAATATAAAGATCAGCCTACTCTGGCATTTACACATTTTCAGCCTGCACAGCCTACTACAGTAGGTAAGCGTGCAACACTCTGGACACAGGAATTCCTGCTTGATCTGGAGGATCTGGAGTATGTTCTGGGAACAATGAAGCTTCTGGGATCCAAAGGTACAACCGGAACACAGGCAAGCTTTCTGGAACTGTTTGACGGAGATCAGGAGACTATCGACAAGATTGATCCGATGATCGCAGAGAAGATGGGATTTAAGGAATGCTATCCGGTATCCGGACAGACCTATTCCCGCAAGGTAGATACACGTGTTGCCAATATTCTTGCAGGAATTGCAGCAAGTGCACACAAGATGTCCAATGATATCCGCCTTCTTCAGCATCTGAAGGAAGTAGAAGAACCATTTGAGAAATCTCAGATCGGCTCCTCCGCAATGGCGTATAAGAGAAATCCTATGAGAAGTGAGCGTATTGCTTCCCTTTCCAGATATGTAATGGTAGATGCCCTTAACCCGGCGATCACATCTGCAACTCAGTGGTTTGAGAGAACTCTGGATGACTCTGCAAATAAGCGTCTGAGTATTCCGGAAGGTTTCCTTGCTATTGACGGAATCCTTGACCTCTGTCTTAATGTTGTAGATGGATTGGTTGTTTATCCGAAGGTTATCGAGAAACATATGATGGCAGAGCTTCCGTTCATGGCTACAGAGAATATCATGATGGATGCTGTAAAAGCAGGCGGTGACCGTCAGGAACTTCATGAGCGTATCCGTGAGCTTTCCATGGAAGCCGGAAAGACTGTCAAGGTAGAAGGCAAAGATAATAATCTGCTGGAACTGATCGCAGCAGATCCTGCATTCAACCTTTCTCTGGAAGATCTGCAGAGATCCATGGATCCGAAGAAATATATCGGACGTGCCAAAGAGCAGACAGAGAGATTTGTAAATACAGTAGTTCAGCCGATCCTCGATTCCCATAAGGAACTTCTGGGAGTGAAAGCTGAGATCAATGTCTGATCAGTAAATACTTAACATAACGGTTTGGAATATTACAGAATCTGATATAAAGATAATAAGCGTTGCTGTTTCCTGATGATGTCCGGCAGGTCATTCTGCAAGGCCGGGTAAACAGTAATCGGTAAATACAGGAGGAATTATATAATGGTAAAAGCAGTTGTTGGTGCTAACTGGGGAGATGAAGGTAAAGGTAAGATTACCGATATGCTCGCTGAGAAGGCTGATATTATCGTAAGATTTCAGGGTGGTGCAAATGCAGGTCATACAATCGTAAATAACTATGGTAAATTTGCCCTTCATACTCTGCCGTCAGGTGTGTTTTATGATCATACTACAAGTGTGATCGGCAACGGTGTTGCACTGAATATCCCGGTATTTTTCAAAGAGTACAATGAAGTGGTAAGCAGAGGTGTTCCGGCTCCGAAGATCCTTATCTCCGAGAGAGCACAGATGGTTATGCCATACCATATTCTTTTTGACCAGTATGAGGAAGAACGTCTGGGCGGCAAATCTTTCGGATCTACCAAGTCAGGTATTGCTCCGTTCTACTCAGACAAATATGCAAAGATTGGTTTCCAGGTAAGTGAACTTTTTGATGAAGAACATCTGAAAGAAAAACTTGCAAGTGTATGTGCGACAAAGAATGTTCTTCTTGAACATTTATATCACAAACCGCTTCTTAATGTGGATGAATTATTTGCTGAACTTATGGAATATAAGAAAATGGTTGAACCATATGTATGTGACGTATCCCTGTATCTGTGGAACGCATTAAAAGAAGGTAAAGAAGTTCTTCTTGAGGGACAGCTTGGTTCTCTGAAAGACCCGGATCATGGAATTTATCCGATGGTTACATCTTCCTCTACCCTGGCAGGATATGGTGCAGTAGGAGCAGGTCTTCCACCATATGAGATCAAACAGATTGTTACTGTATGCAAGGCATACTCCAGTGCAGTAGGAGCAGGTGCATTTGTTTCTGAAATCTTTGGCGATGAAGCAGATGAACTGAGAAGACGTGGCGGTGACGGCGGTGAATTTGGTGCTACTACAGGCCGTCCAAGACGTATGGGATGGTTTGACTGTGTTGCTTCCAAATACGGATGCCGTCTTCAGGGAGCTACAGATGTTGCTTTCACAGTTCTTGATGTTCTTGGATATCTGGATGAAATTCCGGTCTGCACAGGATATGAGATTGATGGAAAAGTAACAACAGAATTTCCGACAACTACACTGCTTGAGAAAGCAAAACCGGTTCTGGAGACTCTGCCGGGATGGAAATGCGACATCCGCGGAATCAAAAAATATGAAGATCTGCCGGAGAACTGCAGAAAGTATGTTGAGTTCGTTGAGAAACATATCGGATTCCCGATTACTATGATCTCCAATGGCCCGGGACGTGACGATATCATCTACAGAAATAAATAATAAGGATAAATTTACCTGTCTGATCGGCAGACGGTAAATAAGACTATACGCCGGAGAATTTCTCCGGCGTGTCTTTTATATAACTGGAGGCTTATGAAAAAAGATAATAATAAGATAAAAAAAATCGGGGCATGGATCGCAATCATAATCCTGCTTCTTGCATGTTGTATGCCGATGATTTTTGCATTCGGGAATGGAGAAGATTCGCAGGCCTATTTTAAAGCCTCGCTTGCAGTGGCGATCATGGTTCCCATCATGGCTTATGCAATATGGATGGTTTATAAATTACTGAACAGGAATAAAAAGGTGGTGGATTCGGATATGGAGAATATTATTTTTGACGTTGGACAGGTTCTTGTAAAATATGACTGGGAGACCTATCTGGACAGTTTTGGTTTTCCGAAGGAAGAGCGTGATAAAATTGCGGAAGTGGTATTTCAGAGCAATACCTGGAATGAGAGAGACAGAAGCAGCGAGATTGAGCAATATTATGTAGATCAGATGGTAAAAGCTGCACCGGAGTACGAAAAGGATATCCGGGAGGTAATGCGCCGTTCTGACGAGACAATTGAGAAAACAGATTATGCGGAAACCTGGGTGAGATATCTGAAAGATAAAGGATATCATGTTTATATTCTTTCCAATTATGCAACTGACACACTGGAGAGAACGGAGGATAAACTTACGTTTCTTAAATATGTAGACGGAGCAGTGTTCTCCTGTCAGGTGAAGCAGATCAAACCGGAACCGGAAATTTACAAAACCCTGCTCGGACGCTACCATCTTGACCCGGAGAAATCCGTATTTCTGGATGACAGAGCGGAGAACTGTGAGGCAGCCAGAAAACAGGGAATCCATGCAATTCAGTTTAAATCTTTTAAACAGGCAGCAGCAGAACTGGAGAAACTGGGCGTCAATTAAAATTGTTACTGTTCACTCCGTTCTCAGTAACATAGCCAAAATTCATTCTAGTACAGCGTTTCGTAAATAACTATACCAATCGCGTAGAATGCGGATTCGAGTGTGCTGGTATAAAAACGCAGGCGTAGCGGGCTACGCTGAGGCTTTTAGACCTGTGCAATCGGATTCGCAGACAAGTGAGTGGTATAGTTATTTCGAAAACGATGTACTAGATTGCCTGCGGCAATGGAATTTTGGCTTGTATGTCTCGGGATTTTGGCATATTCATGCCAAAACACCTCGCGGGATAGTGGTGTGTGAACAGTAACTTAAAATTCACTAAAAATACAAAGAATATCATTTGTATTTTTAACTGAAAGATGATATAATAATAAAGCTTGTGGAAGGAATATTTTCCATATGTTTCCGCACAGGCATAATACCTATGAAATATTGGAAAAGAGGATTAAAGGAAATGAGCGATAAAACAATCTTAGAGCAGTGGCGTGCCATCGCCTATGACCAGCAGGCAGACCGTAATAAACTTCAGAGATTTTGGGCAAATTATTTTAATATTGAAAAAGGAATTTATGAGCAGCTTCTTAGCAACCCGGATGAGGTAGTAACCGGTACAGTTAAGGAACTGGCTGAGAAATACGGACAGGAAGTTCTGACAATGGTTGGTTTTCTTGATGGAATCAATGACAGTCTGAAGATTCCGAACCCGATTGAGACAATGGATGAGAACACAAAGGTTTCTCTGTGCTTTGATAAAGAACTTCTTTATAAGAACATGGTAGATGCAAGAGCTGACTGGCTGTATGAACTGCCACAGTGGGATGCGATCTTCACACCGGAGAAGAGAAAAGAACTTTATCTTGAACAGAAGAAATCAGGAACAGTTGTCAAAGCAAAGAAAATCGGACGTAATGATCCTTGTCCTTGCGGAAGCGGCAAGAAATATAAATATTGCTGCGGTAAGAATGCGTAAGCATCCAAATCTGGAATATATTATCGTGCTTGGTGCCCATGTAGAAGGTACCCGGCTTACAAAAGCCCTTCTGGAACGTACCAGGAGGGCTTTACAGTATATGGAAGAAAATCCTGAGACTAAGGCTGTTCTGTCCGGAGGAAAAGGGGACGGAGAATCTATTACAGAAGCTCAGGCAATGTGCAATTATCTTGTGGAACATGGAATTGACAGAGAACGACTGATCCTGGAAGAGAAATCTACCAGCACAACAGAGAATCTGAAGTTCAGTCTGGGAATGATCGGACTGAATCATTCGGTTGGCATTGTCACCAATAATTTTCATGTTTTCCGGGGAACGGCCATAGGAAAGAAATGTGGATGCAGAGAAATTTATCCCATTCCTTCCAGATACCGTTCATGGAGACTTCTGATATATATTCCAAGAGAAATCCTGGCAATCATCAAAGATAAGCTGATGGGAAATATGTGACTGTTATGCGAATCACTATTTGACAGAGAAATATTTTTCCTTAATAACAGAAACCGGCATTTCCTGTCCGGTCCAGATCTGGAAAGCTTTAGCGCCCTGATGAAGAAGCATATACATGCCATTAAAGGTCTGGCATCCGGCTGCTTTAGCCTCTCTGAGCAGTCGGGTTTCCTGTGGCTCATAGACAACATCTGCCACTACAAGTTCAGGACGGAACAGAGATGTATCTTTGATGATGGTATCGTCGATATCCGGAACCATGCCTACAGAGGTTGCATTGATCAGCAGATAACTCTGTGCAATGGAATCTCGCAATGCAGTATGATCATCATTGTCGAAGAGGCAGACCTGGCAGCCTGTTTTAGCAGAGAGATTCTCAGCGAATTTCTGTGTGCGATTCCAGTATCTGCTGGTGCGGCGGGCAAAAATATGTACGGAAGCCGCACCGTCCAGGGCAGACTGTGCACAGATGGCCATCGAAGCTCCTCCTACTCCCATGACAGTTATATTTTTACCGGTAATATCATGTCCCGCATCACGTACAGATTGCATAAAACCGTACCCGTCTGTATTGTATCCAATTAACTTTCCGTTATCGTTCAGTACAGTATTGACAGCACCGATCAGTTGGGCTTCAGGGGAAAGCTCATCCAATAATTTTACAATTTTATTCTTATTCGGCATGGTAAGGTTGAAACCGCGAATGCCGCAAGTCTTTAATCCTGCAACTGCTGCAGGAAGAGTTTCTTCATTTACATCAAAACATAAATATACATAGTCAAGCCCGAGAAGGCGAAATGATTCATTATGCATCAAAGGGGAAATGCTGTGTGCCACCGGGCTTCCTAAAAGCGCGGTAAGACCTGTGTGTCCGGTAATATTATTCATGTTAAAATCCTCCAGTCTGTTTTGTAGCAGAGACATAAAATACTGTCTGAATTGTGACAGTATAGAAGATGCCCTTCTAAAACATAGAAATTATCTATCATTTTATTCTAACTTCAATTATATGTCAATACATGTTCATTTTGGTTTATATGATAAAAACTGTCGATTTAGTGCGACAAATAATAAGACATAATTCCTCCGTTTTGACAAAATCCGCATACTTTATCACGTATAATGAATCTCACTTACCGAAGTGAAGGAGAAGTCAGAGGCAGTATCAGACGGAGGGAAGGAAATGCATTACGAAATATACATAGATGTAGTTTTTTTCACAAATCTCCTGATAGATTACATATTGATCAGATTTACAGGAATATTATTCCGATGTGGAAGAAGCAGAAAAAGAGCTCTTCTGGGAGCTGCTGCAGGTGCGGTGTTTTCCTGCTGGATCATTTATCTGCAATCTTTTCTGAAGTCTGGGATTTTTCTTCCGGCACTTGTCCTGCTGCATGGTGGCTGTGCTGCAGGAATGCTTGTGATCGGATGTAATCTGAAAAGGGGAAGTCTGCTGCTTAAAGCAATACTTACACTGTATTTTGCCGCATTTCTGTGTGGAGGGTTCTGGGAAGTGATCGTCAGTGATAAGTTGACAGTCAAAATGTTTCTGATCCTTGCAGCAGCAACGTGGTCCGGCATTACAGCGTTGTCATATCTGATGGATTCCATGAGAATACGGACAAAGAATATCTATCCGATAACCATATACTATAAAGGATGTGGATATTCTTTTCAAGGATTTTATGATTCCGGAAATCTGCTTATGGATTCTGTAAACGGAAAACCTGTATCTGTAGGGACAGAAAAAGTTTTATCTGAAATATGTTCAGAAGAAACCGTAAGCTGTTTAAAACACCTGAAAGAAAATCCCGGAGAGTCTGGGAAACCGGGAACTGCCGGGCTTCATCCACATTTTACTTTTTTTCACAGTATAGGAAAAGAACAGGGGATGATGCTGGCTGTTACTTTTGAGAGACTCTGCATTCAGACTCCAGCAGAGGTTGTCTGCATAGACAATCCGGTATTTGCATTTTCATTTGAAACATCCGCTTTTGGTAAGGAATACGAGGTACTTTTGAATTCCAGATTACTTTAACGGGAGGGGTTGTGACTATGAGCTGTTATCCATTACAGGTAGTGTCAAGAATGGTGATGAACCGTTCAGGAGAAGTTTTTTATATTGGTGGAAATGATGTGCTGCCGGCACCACTGGAGCCGAAGCGTGAGGCGTTTATACTGCAGAAGCTTGGAACAGGGCAGGAAGAAGAAGCGAAGTCTGTTCTGATCGAACATAATTTAAGGCTTGTGGTGTATATTGCAAAGAAGTTTGATAACACAGGAGTCGGGGTGGAGGATCTGATCTCAATCGGAACGATTGGGCTGATCAAGGCGATCAATACCTTTAATCCTGTAAAAAACATCAAGCTTGCCACTTATGCATCCAGATGTATAGAGAATGAGATCCTGATGTATCTTCGCCGCAACAGTAAGACAAAGATGGAAGTGTCCATAGACGAACCGCTGAACGTAGACTGGGATGGAAATGAACTCCTGCTTTCTGATATTCTGGGAACTGATGAGGATGTGATTTCAAGACGTCTGGAAGATGAAGTGGAGATTTCGTTGTTATCAAAGGCAATTAGAAAGCTTTCACCGCGTGAGCAGACGATCATCCGCCTTAGATTTGGTCTGGGAAAGGAGAATGCTGCAGAGAAAACACAGAAAGAGGTTGCAGACCTTCTGGGAATTTCTCAATCATATATTTCCAGGTTGGAAAAAAGGATCATGAAGAGATTGAAAAAGGAAATTGTGAAATATGAATAGACGTAATTGGGGAATGTAGTATAATGATATAAAGGATAGTAACTATTCAGCAATCCGACTGTAACTGTGAAAGCACTGAACGGTTATAATATAAGCAAACTGTGGGAACTGTTTTGCAGTGGGCGATTCACAGATATCAAGTCGGGGAAAGAAAAAAGGACAGAAGAGAAAAGTGAAGTTAAATAAAATACAGACAGAAAAAAACAAAGATAAAACTCTGAGGCAGGATACAGAAAGCTGCATACTGGCAGATTGCAGTTTATGTCCGAGAAATTGCCATGTAGACAGAACAGCCGGAAAAACCGGATACTGTGGAATGAATCAGAAGGTTAAGATTGCAAGGGCAGCTTTGCATATGTGGGAAGAACCATGTATTTCGGGAACCAGAGGTTCTGGGGCAGTCTTTTTTACAGGATGCAATCTGAGATGCTGTTTCTGCCAGAACCGGGAAATTGCCATTGGTGACAGTGGCCTTGAGATCACCGAGGAAAGACTGGCAGAAATATTCCTGGAACTGCAGGAAAAGGATGCTGCAAATATCAATCTGGTAACCGGAACACATTATATTCCACAGATCATCGCAGCTTTGGACTGTGCAAAGAAGCATGGGCTTAATATTCCGGTTGTCTATAACTGTGGTGGATATGAGAACACAGAGACATTGAAACTTCTGGACGGATATGTGGACATTTATCTTCCGGATTACAAATATGCGGAGAGCGAATTGGCGGTGAAATTTTCACATGCGAATGATTATCCTGAAAGGGCTATGGAAGCAGTTAATGAGATGGTACGCCAGACAGGAATGCCACAGTTTGATGCAGAGGGATATATGAAACGTGGGACTATTGTGAGACATCTTATATTGCCGGGGCATACAAGAAATTCAAAGAAGGTTCTGAAACTTTTACATAAGACTTTTGGAAAGCAGATTTATATCAGTATCATGAATCAGTATACGCCGGTTTTTGAGCAGAAAGAATATACAGAACTGAATCGTTGTGTAACCAGAAGAGAATATGAAAAAGTTCTGGACTATGCATTTGAGCTTGGGATTGAAAATGGATTTTTTCAAGATGGTGAAACTGCCAGAGAGAGTTTTATTCCTGCGTTTGATTATGAAGGTGTGAGAAAAATGCCATAAAATAAAAAACTCCCATAAATGGAAGGAGGCCGGTACTTTCGTACCGGCGCGTATGAAAAAGAAAAATATTTATAAGAAAGATTCATCATCTTTCTAAAGTTCATTATATCCAATAAATATGAATAAAATATGAATATGGTGTAAAAAAATAAAATTTGTTTTACCAAAATGTTTTTAGAATTTCTTCCATGTATCCCTTACAAACAATATCAGTAACGGGAAAATCTCAAGACGTCCTGCCAGCATATCAAAAGTAAGGATAAGCTTTGAAAACCAGGAGAACATGCCGAAGTTTCCGGTAGGTCCTACCAGTTCCAGACCAGGTCCGATATTATTAAAGGTTGCCGCAACCGCCGTAAAATTCGTGATCAGATTGAAATCGTCAAAGGCAATCAGGAATATGGAGGATGCAAAAATCAGCATATATACAATGAAGAAAATATTTGTGGAACGAACAACTTCATGTGGGATGGCTTTGCCGTCCATTTTTATTTTCTTTACCGCATTTGGATGCAGAAAAATATGAAGCTCCTTGCGGACTGTTTTGCAGAGAATCAGGATTCTGGATACTTTAATGCCGCCGCCTGTACTTCCGGCACATGCACCGATAAACATCAGCAGTACCAGGATTGTCCGCGAAATTTCCGGCCAGGTATTAAAATCTGTTGTTGCATATCCGGTTGTTGTGATAATGGAACCAACCTGGAAAGCTGCCTGCTGAAAAGCTTTGGCTGCACTTCCGAAAATATGGTAAATATTGCAGGTGATGATAAGAATTGCAATACCGATGATTCCGAAATAATACCGCACTTCTTCCATTTTAAAAGCCTGAGCAAATTTTTTTGTGATAATGAAAAAGTAAGCATTAAAGTTAACGCCAAATAAAATCATAAATACAGTAATGACTACCTGCAGATATGTACTGTAACTGGCCATGCTGTCATTTTTAATACCAAATCCTCCGGTACCTGCAGTACCGAAAGCTGTACATATGGAGTCAAACAGCGGCATACCACCGACCAGAAGAAGCAGGATCTGGATCACTGTCATTACGAAATAAATAGAATACAGAATTTTGGCAGTTGACTGTACTTTTGGCGCAAGCTTGCTTACAGATGGTCCGGGACTCTCCGCTTTCATAAGATTCATATGATAACCGCCGGTAAGTGGCAGAAGGGAGAGGATGAAAACCAGAACACCCATTCCGCCGATCCAGTGCGTGAAGCTTCTCCACATCAGCATACAATGAGGAAGTGCCTCCACATCGCTGAGAATGCTGGCTCCTGTTGTAGTAAAACCCGAAACTGTTTCAAATAATGCATCTACAGGATTTGGAATGCTTCGGCTGATCACAAAGGGGATTGCTCCTATGATACTCAGAACGATCCAGCTTAATGCTACAGTCACGAAACCTTCTTTTGTGTAGAAAGCCTTTCTTGTCGGCTTTTTCCTGGTGAGAGGAAGCCCGATGACCAGGCATAAAGCAATCGTGATCAGAAAAGCTACACCGGAAGTTTCCTGATAGATCAGTGCCGTAATTGCGGGCAGAGCCATAAATACAGCTTCAATTTCCAGAATCATTCCGATGATATAGATAATAATGGAATAGTTCATAATTCGGCTCCTTTATTTTTCCAGAATATCTGTAATATCGCGAAGGCCCTTCTGAGAAGTTACTATGATAACGGTATCTCCGACCTGAATGGTATCCTGGCCTCGGGGAATCTTGACCTGACCATTTCGGTTCAGGTAACCTACAAGGAGGTTTTTCTTCAGGTTCAGTTCAGATAATGGAATGCCTGTTACCGGTGAATTTTCGCGGATGGCAAATTCCAGAGCTTCTGCCTGATTATCCAGGATATGATAAAGGGTTTCAATATTGCTGCCGATGCTGTTCTGCATGGCACGTACATACTGCAGGATATAGTCGGCTGTGATATATTTCGGATAAATGACGCTTCCGATATCAAGGTTATCAATGACATCATCAAAGGCAAGGCGGTTTACCTTGGCAATCAGTTTGGCATTGGAAACTGTTTTGGCAAAGAGTGAAAGGAAAACATTTTCCTCATCCATGTTTGTGAGTGATACAAAAGCCTCTGTGCGTGAGAGTCCCTCTTCCATAAGGAGAGAACGATTGGTTCCGTCTCCGTTAATGATAGTTGCCTCCGGAAGCAGATCACTTAAGGTTTCACAGCGGGACTCATTCTGTTCAATGATCTTAACGGAGATGTTCATATCAAGCAGGGCTTTTGTAAGGTAATAGGAAATGGTTCCTCCGCCGACAATAATGGCGTTTTTTACCTGATTGGTTTTCAGGCCGATCTTTTTGAAAAAGGCTGCTGCATTCACCGGGGAAGCAAGAATGGAAACCATATCCCCGTCGTGGATCACCTGATTACCGCCGGGAATAGATACATGATCCCGACTTTCTACTGCGCAGAACAAGACGTCGCATTTCAGGGCTTCCGTAATGCGTGAGATTGTCATGCCATCCAGATTAAATTCAGGAAGCACTTTAAATTTCAGCATTTCCACGCGACCACGTGCGAAAGTATCGATCTTGATAGCTGAAGGGAAGCGTAAGAGACGGGAAATTTCCTGTGCAGCTGCAAGCTCCGGGTTAATGATCATAGTAACACCCAGACGCTTCTTGATGAAGCTGATCTCTTTGGCATAGATAGGATTGCGGACACGGGCAATCGTCTGGCAATGGCCGGTTTTCTGTGCAATCAGGCAGCAGAGAAGATTCATTTCATCAGAACCGGTTACGGCAATCAGGATATCTGCATTCTCAATACCTGCTTCCACCAGCGTGTTGATACTTGCACCGTTTCCCACGATACCCATGGCATCAATGTCATTCTGAAGGGAAGTGATCACATTAGAAGAAACGTCTATAAGAGTAATGTCGGATTCTTCTTCCTGAAGCTGTTCTGCCAGGGTACGTCCAACTTTACCGCACCCAACAATAATTATCTGCATAATTCCTCCAATAAGGGGGCTGTCACATAATATCTATGTGAGACAGCCCCTTTTATATCATATTTTTGTTTGTAATTGCTCAATATTTTTGGCAATTACTTTTGTGGCTATTAAGCTAAGAATACTATAGCACCACCGGATATATTTGTAAAGCAAATATGAAATTTCTGTGATTTTTAAGATGGAGCGTATTACTGTTCATTCCGTTCTCAGTAACACGCTTCGCGATGCTAATCGCATAAATTCGCGCAGTATGTCGCAGGTTTTGGCTGCGTACTTTATTTATTGCTGTTGCATGATGCAGTGCAGGGATTATCAAATCCCGGGGTAAAAGCATAGAAGTTTTTGGCATCAAGTTCTTCCTGAATGGACTGAAGAGCTTCCCCAAATCTCTGGAAATGAACAACTTCTCTGGCACGCAGGAATTTGATGGGATCCGCAATCTCAGGTATATTGCGGACTACTCTGAGAATATTGTCATAAGTAGAACGGGCTTTTTGCTCTGGGGCGACTTCGTAAGAACAACATTACACAATATAATATGAAGATAAAACAAGCTATCCTACATAGTTCCAGTGTTTTCGATATTTAGGCGTTCAGAAATGAGCGTCTTTTTTCATACCCAAAATCGAAAGGAGAAAGAGAAAATATGAATAAGCTAGTAAAGCGATTGCTGACAGGAACGCTTGCTTTTGCAACTATTCTCACGGCATTACCAGTGACGGCGGTTCATGCTTCCGGCAATCAATACTGGACAGAATCAGCAGAACGTGTCGGCTACATTGAACACGTTATGAATGATGGTTCTATCAAATCTACATTCAATGAGGGACACATGAAAGTTGAGGGCGAAACTGCCTACTGTGTGGACATCAATACCAGTTTCAAGAATGGATATAAAACACGTTCTGACGCAAGCACCCGCATGAGTAGCGATCAGATTGCGGACGTTGCTCTTTCTTTAGAGTACGTCAAGCAATATACCGCTTCTCATACGAACTTAAATTATAAACAAGGTTATCTGTTGGAACAGTGTGTTGTCTGGCAGAGATTGAGTGAACAGCTCGGCTGGCAATGTGATAACGTCAGAGCTTCTTATAATGAAATCTCACAGGCAGTACAGAATGAAGTGTATGCTGGTGCGAAAGCATTTGTGAAAGCGAATAAGGGACGCTATGAATGTGGCGGTTACATCTACACTGGCGAAGGACAGGACATCGGACAGTTCTGGGCGAAGTTAAATGTGGGAAATGCAAAGGTCAAAAAGACTTCTTCCAATCCCACGGTCACAAATGGCAATGCCAACTATTCCTTTGAGGGTGCGACATTTGGTGTCTATTCTGATAAGGGCTGTAACAGCCAGCTTGCTACACTTACTGCCGATGGAAATGGCGATACCAAAGAAGTTGAGGTAAAAGCCGGAACAGTTTACATCAAAGAGCTTTCTGCTCCAAAGGGTTACAAGCTGGATTCTACTGTCCATGCCTTAAATGTGGAAGCTGGAAAAACAGCGACATTGACTGTTGCTGACACTCCAAAGGTCACAGAAACTTTGATTGATTTATTTAAAATCGACATGGAAACAGGAAAATCCACTCCACAGGGAAATGCTTCTTTAGAGGGTGCAGAGTTCACATGGTGTTATTATGACGGATACTACAATGCAGACAATCTTCCTGCAAAGGCTACCCGTACATGGACAACCAAAACCGCTACCGAAAAAGACAGTGACGGAACTATCTATTATGTATCCAGACTTGCTGACAACTACAAAGTATCTGGCGACAGCTTCTATACACAGGACGGTAAAAATGTACTGCCACTTGGTACACTTACTGTCACAGAAACCAAAGCACCAAACGGTTACTTATTAGATGGTGCATATATGCAGGCTGACAGAAGTTCCGAACAGATTAAGGGAACATACCTTACACAGATTTCCGAAGATGGCGAACTTGCCGTACTTTCTGGAAGCAACCAGTATTCCGTATCCGATAAGGTTATCCGTGGCGGTGTAAAAATCCAGAAACGTGACCTTGAAACAAAGGATACCAAAGCACAGGGAAGTGCGACCTTACAGTACACAGAATTTAATATCATTTCCTTAAATGACAGTCCTGTACTGGTTGAGGGAAAATTATACAGCAAGAATGAAACTGTCAAGAAGATTCAGACAGGAATTGACGGAATCGCTTCTACTTCTGCTGATTTACTCCCTTACGGAAATTACAGATTAGAAGAAAGCAAAGCACCAGAGGGTTACTTAACAGACGGTGCAAAAGCAATCGACTTTTCTATCACGGAAGATGGAAAAATCGTGGACTTGACCGACAAATCCCACTCTGTCTACAACCAGATTAAGCGTGGCGATATTGAGGGTGTAAAAATCGGTGCAGGTACGCACAAACGCCTTGCAGGTGTTCCATTCAGAATTACAAGCAAGACAACGGGAGAATCCCATATTGTAGTCACGGACAAAAACGGTCAGTTCTCCACTGCTTCAAGCTGGGCTTCCCACAAGGTCAATACCAATGCCGGAAAATCCAGTGAAGACGGTGTATGGTTTGGTACATCTGAACCAGACGACAGCAAAGGTGCATTACTTTATGATACCTATGTGATTGAGGAATTAAAGTGTGATTCCAACGCCGGATTTAAGCTGATTCCAGCCTTTGAGGTGGTCGTATCCAGAAATAAAGTGACCATAGATTTAGGGACACTGACCGATGAATACGAAAAAGAAATCACAATCCATACCACAGCTACCGACAAGAAAACAGGCGAAAAAATGATTGTTGCCGGAAAAGACATCAAGATCGTGGACAAAGTCACACTTGATGGCTTGGAAACTGGAACAAAATATAAACTTTCCGGCTGGCAGATGTTAAAGGAAGAAAACGCCGAACTTCTGATTAACGGGAAACGTGTAGACAGTGATTACACATTCACTGCTGACAGCGAAAAAATGACGGTTGAGATTACTTACAGTTTTGATGGTTCAGCTTTTGGCGGTCAGAACCTTGTTACCTTTGAGGAATTGTACGATATGAGCAATCCGAAAGAGCCTGTTAAGGTTGCCGAACATAAGGACATCAACGATGATGGACAGACCGTTCTTATCACAGAACGTATCATTAAAATCCATACGACCGCTACGGACAAGAACGGCAAGAAAGAAATTGAAGCCGGAAAAGATGTAACGATTGTGGATAAGGTCACATTAGATGGTCTGGAAGTTGGAACAAAATACAAACTTTCCGGCTGGCAGATGTTAAAAGAGGAAAATGCCGAACTTCTGATTGATGGAAAGAAAGTATCCAATGATTATGAGTTCACAGCCGACAGTGAAAAAATGACGGTTGAGATTGCCTTTACCTTTGATGGTTCTTCTCTTGGTGGCAAGAGTCTTGTTACCTTTGAGGAATTATATGATATGACCAATCCAGACGAACCAAAGAAAGTGACGGAACATAAGGACATCACAGACGATGGACAGACTGTGACAATCAAGGAAGTGCCGGAAGTCCCAGACACACCAAAGGATACCGACACGCCGGATACACCATCTACGGTTACTAAGACAAGTGACAGCCCAAAAACAGGCGACAATACCAATATCTATGCTTACCTTGCCATGCTCGGTCTTTCCTGCGTAGGACTTGGCGGTATGCTTTACTTCAAACGCCGTAGAAAGAAATCATAAGACGGTAATGTAGCAGTTGGTGGAACGTTCAAGGTCGCCACCCTTTTTGCAACTTCACGCTCCCGTGAAGCTCTGATTTACGGGGGCGTGAAGTCCACTAGGGGCGTGGGGAGTGTAGCTCCACACAAAGTACAGCAGGAAAGAACTTACAAATAGAAAGAAAAGAGGTCAATTATTATGGAATTAAGATTTGTCGTACCAAATATGGAAAAGACATTCGGAAACTTGGAGTTTGCCGGAGAAAATACTACGGAACAGCAGAGAATCAACGGGCGTATGGCTGTCATTAACAGAAGCTATAACCTGTATTCCGATGTGCAGAGAGCCGATGATGTTGTCGTTGTGCTTCCTGCCAAAGCTGGCGAAAAACATTTCTCGCCGGAGCAGAAAGTAAAACTTATCAACCCACGAATCACTACCGATGGTTATAAAATCGGGGAACGTGGATTTGTCAATTATATCCTGCTTGCAGACGATATGTTACCAGCAGAAAGTAAATAAGGGGGTATTCAGATTATGAGATTAGCAAATGGAATCGTCATTGATAAAGAAAAGACTTTTGGAGTATTAAAGTTCTCCGCATTACGTCGTGAAGTTCATGTACAGAATGAAGATGGCTCGGTCAGTGAGGAAATCAAAGAACGTACCTACGATTTGAAGTGCAACACACAGGGACGTATGATACAGGTGTCAGTTCCGGCGACTATTCCGTTAAAGGATTATGATTATAATGCCGAAGTGGAACTTATCAATCCTGTTGCGGATACAGTGGCTAATGCAAATTACCGTGGTGCAGATGTGGACTGGTATGTAAAGGCAGATGACATTGTTCCGAAGAACAAAGGCACTCGTGCCGGAAATCCACAGAACAATGCTCCACAGCAACCACCGAAGAAATAAATTCACAATTTAGATTTTCATTGTACTGGTCAAGTGTAATTGATATAATGTATTAAATAATTAAATCGAAACTCGGGGAGGAAAATCAAATGAAAATAGGAAAAGTTGAAATTAGCTCATGCCCATATTGTGAAGGAACTGATATTAGATACGGATACCAAAGTGGTGATTGCAGGTTGTATGGAGCGTCAGGCTTCTTAGATAATCAAGAACCGATACATCATTTAGTATGTGCTGAATGTGGTGCAATTATTTTTACATGGGTAACTAATCCTAGAAAATATTCTAAAACTATTCCAGAACGAGCTATTTAAGTTTAATACTTATATTCGCAAAGCAGTTAGTCTACACGATTGACTGCTTTTCTTATGTCCAAAGAAAGGAGTTTTAATGAAAGTATGGGCGTTTAAAGGTAACAGGATTCGTGCCAGTGACAAATCGCTGGTCTATCACTTCTGTATTGGCTGGCTGTTGCTCCTGTTTGTTGCGGTGTTCCTGCTACTGAACCTGCGACAGCTTGTTGTTACCGACTGGAAAGATTTTAACCTGCTCCATGCCGGAATTACTTGGACTGTTTACAATTCCATTACGGTTCTGATAGCGACTGGTGTTTGTGCATTGGTCGCTTTTCTCTACTACCGTTACGGATATGACCGTATCAAGCGGTTGCTCCACAGGCAAAAACTGGCTCGTATGGTGCTGGAAAATAAGTGGTATGAAGCAGAAAACACCAAAGACAGCGTTTTTTTCACTGACCTGCAAAGCAGATCAAGAGAAAAAATCGTGTGGTTTCCAAAAATCTACTACCAGATGAACAATGGCTTGCTCCATATCCTATGTGAAATCACAATGGGAAAATATCAAGAACAGCTCCTGTCCTTAGAGGATAAGCTGGAATCGGGGCTGTACTGTGAACTGACCGACAAGACAATGCATGACGGCTATATCGAATATACCCTGCTCTATGATATGATAGCGAACCGTATTTCGATTGATGAAGTGATTGCTGAAAACGGCGGTCTGCGGTTAATGAAAAATCTGGTGTGGGAATATGATTCACTTCCCCATGCCCTTATCTGCGGTGGTACTGGTGGTGGAAAGACCTATTTTCTGCTGACCATCATTGAAGCCCTGCTAAGAACCAATGCGGATTTATATATTCTTGACCCGAAGAACGCTGACCTTGCAGACTTGGGAACGGTCATGGGAAATGTCTACCACACAAAAGACGATATGATTGACTGCGTCAATGTCTTTTATGAGGGCATGGTCACACGCTCGAAAGAAATGAAACTGCACCCGAACTACCGCACAGGGGAAAACTATGCCTATCTGGGGCTTGCTCCACAGTTCCTTATCTTTGATGAATATGTGGCGTTCTTGGAAATGCTCACGACAAAGGAAAGCACCGCCCTGTTAAGCCAGCTAAAGAAAATTGTCATGCTCGGCAGACAGGCTGGATACTTTCTAATTGTGGCTTGCCAGCGTCCAGACGCAAAGTATTTCGGGGACGGTATCAGAGATAACTTCAACTTCCGTGTGGGGCTTGGTCGCATGAGTGAACTCGGTTACGGTATGCTCTTTGGAAGTGATGTGAAAAAGCAGTTTTTCCAGAAGCGAATCAAAGGGCGTGGATACTGTGATATGGGAACAAGTGTCATATCAGAATTTTACACTCCCCTTGTACCCAAAGGCTATGATTTCTTAGGTACGATTGGGAAACTTACACACATAAGGCAGGACGGACAAGTGGCGTGCGAAGCGAAAGCCACAGGTACGGACTAGCCTTGCTGGTGTGGCGGTAGCCACGCCAGCATATATCAAGCCCCTCGGTATCTAACAGAGGGGCACAAATCACAAGGAAACATACACAAAAGTTACCGATTCTTGGCTGAAATCAAGCATTTGGTAGCTTTTTTTACTGCTGTGACATCGGATATAAAATGTCACAGTTTTTTCGTAAAGGGGGTATCGCACTGAATGATACAGAGTGGATACAGGATTTTGCAGACAGACGTTTGCAGTACGGTGTATCCCAGACGAAACTTGCGGTCATGGCTGGAATCAGCCGTGAACATTTAAGCCGTATCGAATCCGGCAAGGTGGCAGTCACAGAAGAAATGAAAGTGAAACTTTTGGAAGCTCTGGAAAAATTCAATCCAGAAGCACCGCTTACCATGCTGTTTGATTATGTGAGGATACGGTTTCCGACACTGGATATTGAACATATCATCAAAGATATTTTACAGCTCAATATTCAGTACATGATACATGAGGACTTCGGGCATTACAGTTATACAGAACACTACTACATCGGAGATATTTTCGTATATACTTCTCCCGATGAAGAAAAAGGTGTCCTACTGGAACTGAAAGGAAAAGGCTGTCGCCAGTTTGAAAGTTATCTGCTGGCACAGGAACGGAGCTGGTATGACTTCCTTATGGACGCTCTGGTGGACGGTGGTGTGATGAAACGCCTTGACCTTGCCATCAATGACCATACGGGAATGTTAGATATTCCAGAACTGACCGAAAAATGCCGGAATGAGGAATGTGTATCAGTGTTCCGTTCCTTTAAGTCCTATGCTTCCGGCGAACTGGTCAAGCATGAGGAACAGGACAAGGCTGGTATGGGCTATACACTTTATATCGGCTCATTGAAAAGTGAGGTGTACTTCTGTGTTTATGAAAAAAGCTATGAGCAGTACATCAAACTTGGGATTCCCATTGAGGAAGCACCGATAAAAAACAGATTTGAAATACGGTTAAAAAATGAACGTGCTTATTATGCTGTCCGTGACCTGTTGACTTACTATGACGCTGAACGGACGGCATTTTCTATTATCAACCGTTATGTACGCTTTGTGGATAAGGAAGCAGACAAGAAACGGAGCGACTGGAAATTATCTGTCCGCTGGGCGTGGTTCATCGGGGAAAACAGAGAGCCGTTAAAGCTCACGACCAAACCCGAACCCTACACACTGGACAGAACCCTACGCTGGATTCAACGGCAGGTTGACCCGACACTCAAAATGCTGGAAACAATCACAGCGAAAACAGGGATTGATTATCTGAAAGAAATCCGTAAATCCACGAAACTGACGGAAAAGCACTACAAGATAATCGAACAACAGACCACATCAACCGAAGATGTGATTTTAGAAAAGGAGAATTGAAAAATGCAACGATTATTATTTGACTTCCTGTTCTTCTCTTTAGGTGGAACAGTTGGCGTGATTGCCATGTGTATTTTACAGGCTGGCAGACAGTCTGACCGAAAAATGATGGAACTGAAAGGAGAAAAGAAAGTATGAATTTTGGACAGAACCTTTATAACTGGTTTTTAAGCAACGCACAGAGCCTTGTGCTGATGGCGATTGTTGTTATCGGTATCTACTTGGGATTCAAGCGTGAGTTTTCCAAACTTATCGGATTCTTGGTAGTTGCCTTAGTAGCCGTTGGTCTTGTATTCAATGCGTCCGGCGTAAAAGACGTATTGTTACAGTTATTCAATAAGATTATTGGAGCGTAAAGCCTATGGAAGAATGTAGCGTATTGATTGAAACGACTAAATCAGCAGAGAATAAAACCTCTCGCTGGTTTGATTTACCCATTGATTATGAGCTGTTCCGTGACCTGCTCGGCGTGGAAGCTGACAGTGGCGATTATCAAATCACAGATATGAAGCTCCCTTTTGCTGGCGACATTGTAAGGACAACTTCTGTCAGACGGTTAAACAAGCTGTACTTTGCTTACACGGATTTATCGCCAGAAGTTCAGCAGGCATACAAAGAGTTGATTCCCTATTGTGGCGGTGTAGAGGATTTATTGCAGAAATCAGAAGAATTTCTATTTTATCCAGAGTGCCACAACATCATGGACGTTGCCCGTTACCGCTTGGAGCATAACATTGAATTTTCTGCTCTTTCCGAAAAAGGAAAGAAATATTTTAATCTGGAAGCCTACGCCCATGAACTGGAAGAAAAAGGACGTTATGCTGTCTGCAACAACGGTATGTTCAAACTTTGACAGGTGGTATTGCTTATGGCAGAAATGAAAGTATTTGTTATCAATCTTGATGAACAGGAAAAAGATACAGGCTGTGCGTGGTTTACACTTCCCTGCAACATAGAAGCATTAAAACAATCCATTGGTTTACCGCCGGACAGTGACCGTTATCTTATCAGTGATTATGATTTTCCTTTTGAAATCCTGCAAGATACAGACCTCGACTTGCTAAATAATGTCTGCCTTGCAATTTCAGAGAGTGAAATCCCACACGAAGATATACCTGCAATTCAAAGAGAATGGTTTTCAAATCTGCAAGAGCTGGAAGCCGGACTTTGCAATATTACATACCATCGGAACTGTTCAGATATGGAAGAAACATCAGAACATTTCCTGTGTGTGCATGGCAGATTTTATGAATACAATGAGTGAAAGGAAGTGACCGTTTATGATTGATGATATGCAAGTCTATATAGCCAATCTTGGCAAGTACAATGAGGGAGAACTGGTCGGGGACTGGTTCTCTTTTCCGTTGGACGAAGAAGTGATTGCAGAACGTATCGGCTTAAATGCAGAGTACGAAGAATACGCAATCCATGATACGGACAACTTCCCGATGGAGATTAGCGAATACATTTCCATCGAAGAACTGAACCGTATCTATGAGCAGTTGGAAGAATTACCGGATTACCTGCTGGACGACTTGGACAGTTTTATATCCTGCTATGGAAGTCTGGAAGAACTGGTGGAACATAAGGACGACATCATTCTGTATTCCGGCTGTGAAACGATGACCGATTTAGCCTACTATCTGATTGATGAAGAACAGATACTCGGAGAAATCCCGTCCTCTTTACAGAACTATATCGACTATGAAGCCTACGGGCGTGACCTCGATATAGAGGGGACATTTATTGCAACAAACGCTGGTATCTGTGAGGTACTGCGTTAAGGGCTGGCAGATCAGCACCGCCACTGGTGCTACTGTCAGCTTTTCTCTTGGGGGCAGTCTGGAAAATCCGGCTGTCCCTGTTGTTAGGAAAATGAAGAAAGGAGCATTTACAAGTGAAGAAAATCCGAAGTTATACAAGTATCTGGAACGTGGAAAAGGTACTGTATGCCATCAATGATGTAAACCTGCCATTCCCTGTGACCTTTACCCAGATTACATGGTTCGTGCTGACGGAATTTATCATCATTCTGTTTGCAGATGTACCGCCACTTTCCATGATTGAGGGTGCGTTTTTGAAATATTTCGGGATTCCCGTTGCCCTTACATGGTTTATGTCACAGAAAACCTTTGACGGGAAAAAGCCATACAGTTACATCAAGACGATGATTCTGTATGCCCTGCGTCCCAAAGTGACTTATGCCGGAAAAGCCGTGAACCTGCATAAGCAGAAATTTGAGGAAACTATCACGGCAGTAAGGAGTGTGACCTATGTTCCCGATTAAATATATCGACAATAACCTTGTCTGGAATAAGGACAATGAGGTGTTCGCCTACTATGAGCTGATGCCGTACAACTATTCGTTCTTATCTCCAGAGCAGAAATACCTTGTGCATGACAGCTTCCGTCAGCTTATCGCACAGTCCCGTGAGGGAAAGATTCATGCGTTGCAGATTGCAACCGAAAGTTCAATCCGAAGCATACAGGAACAGTCAAAGAAGCTGGTAACGGGAAAATTAAAGGAAGTCGCCTATCAGAAAATAGACGACCAGACCGAAGCCCTTGTATCCATAATAGGCGACAATCAAGTTGATTACCGTTTCTTTCTGGGATTCAAGCTCATGGTCACAGAGGACGAAGTCAATCTGAAGAACATCAAAAAAATGGTATTTCTGACATTCCGTGAGTTTTTGAATGAGGTAAGGCACACGCTGATGAATGACTTTGTTTCCATGAGCAATGATGAAATCAACCGTTATGCGAAGATGGAAAAACTGCTGGAAAACAAAATCTCCCGTAGGTTCAAAATCCGCCGACTGGAAGCCAAAGACTTTGCGTATCTGATGGAACACCTCTACGGCAGGGACGGGATAGCCTATGAAGATTATGAGTATCCTCTTCCAAAAAGAAAATTAAAAAGAGAAACACTGATTAAGTATTATGACCTTATCCGTCCTACCCGTTGCGTGGTGGAAGAAAGCCAGCGATATTTGCGTCTGGAACATGAGGATAGTGAAAGCTATGTGTCCTACTTTACGGTCAATGCGATTGTCGGAGAACTGGACTTCCCATCATCGGAAATCTTTTATTTCCAGCAACAGCAGTTCACATTCCCTGTGGATACGTCCATGAATGTTGAGATTGTCGGAAATAAGAAAGCCTTAACCACTGTCCGTAATAAGAAAAAGGAATTAAAGGACTTGGACAATCACGCCTATCAAGCCGGAAACGAAACAAGTTCAAATGTGGTGGAAGCCTTAGACAGTGTCGATGAACTGGAAACAGATTTAGACCAGAGCAAGGAAAGTATGTACAAGTTAAGTTACGTCATACGGGTATCTGCACCCGATCTTGACGAACTGAAACGCCGTTGTGATGAAGTCAAGGACTTTTACGATGATTTGAACGTGAAGCTGGTACGTCCTGCCGGAGATATGATGGGACTGCATGGAGAGTTTCTTCCAGCCAGCAAGCGTTATATCAATGATTATATCCAGTATGTGAAATCCGATTTTTTAGCCGGACTTGGCTTCGGTGCTACCCAGATGTTGGGCGAAAATACAGGAATCTATATCGGATATTCCGTGGATACAGGAAGAAATGTCTACCTGCAACCGTCCCTTGCCAGTCAAGGGGTAAAAGGTACGGTCACAAATGCGTTGGCTTCTGCTTTTGTCGGTTCGCTTGGCGGTGGAAAATCATTCTGTAATAACCTGCTGGTGTATTATTCCGTCCTGTTCGGGGGACAGGCAGTTATCCTAGACCCGAAAAGTGAGCGTGGAAACTGGAAAGAAACACTGCCGGAGATTGCAGAGGAAATCAACATTGTAAACATTACCAGTGATTCCAGCAATCAAGGGCTGTTAGACCCGTATGTGATTATGAAAGATGTCAAGGACGCTGAAAGTCTTGCCATTGATATTCTGACATTTCTTACAGGTATCAGCAGTCGTGATGGCGAAAAGTTCCCTGTCCTTAGAAAAGCTGTCCGTACCGTATCCCAGAACCAGAACCACGGGCTGTTGCAGGTCATTGAAGAACTGCGGAAAGAGGATACCGCCGTATCCCGTAACATTGCAGACCATATCGAAAGTTTTACCGACTATGATTTTGCACAGCTTTTATTCTCGGACGGTTCGGTGGAAAATGCAATCAGTCTGGATAACCAGCTCAATATCATACAGGTTGCAGATTTGGTTCTGCCGGATAAGGATACTACCTTTGAGGAATACACGACCATTGAACTGTTGTCGGTATCCATCTTAATTGTTATCAGCACCTTTGCCCTTGATTTCATTCACAGTGACCGAAGCATTTTTAAAATCGTGGACTTGGACGAAGCATGGGCGTTCTTAAATGTGGCACAGGGAGAAACACTATCAAATAAGCTGGTGCGTGCTGGTAGAGCCATGAACGCCGGAGTCTATTTCGTGACACAATCCTCTGGGGACGTATCGAAAGAAAGTCTGAAAAATAACATCGGCTTAAAGTTTGCGTTCCGCTCCACAGATACCAATGAAATCAAACAGACCTTAGAGTTTTTCGGACTGGACAGTGAGGACGAAAATAACCAGAAACGATTGAGGGATTTGGAGAACGGACAATGCTTAATGCAGGATTTATACGGGCGTGTCGGTGTGGTACAGATACACCCTGTTTTTGTAGAACTGCTCCATGCCTTTGATACCAGACCGCCGATAAAAAGTGAGGTGGATTTGGAATGATGAAATCTGTCACAAAAGAAAAGGTATTCCATGTACTGAAACTGGTTCTGCTTTCCGTGACCGTCACACTGGTACTGCTGTCCCTGCTTGGGACGGTAGCTCATGCGTCTGGACTGGTCGATGATACGGTCAATGCAGACAACCTATATTCAAAGTATCCGCTTTCTAACTATCAGCTTGATTTCTATGTGGACAATAGCTGGTCATGGCTTCCGTGGAACTGGCTGGACGGCATTGGGAAATCAGTGCAGTACGGGCTTTACTGTATCACAAATTTTGTCTGGACAATCAGCCTGTATCTTAGCAATGCCACAGGATATGTGGTGCAACAGGCGTATAAGCTGGACTTTATCAATGACATGGCTGACAGTATCGGGAAAAGTATCCAGACACTTGCCGGAGTGACCGAACATGGATTTTCCAGCAGTGGATTCTATGTGGGATTCCTGCTCATTATCATTCTGATTGTAGGTGTTTATACCGCCTATACAGGACTTCTCAAACGGGAAACAAGCAAGGCGCTACACGCCGTTATCAACTTTGTGGTGGTGTTCATTGTGTCTGCGTCCTTTATTGCTTATGCTCCCAACTATATCCAGAAAATCAATGATTTCAGTTCGGACATCAGCACCGCTTCTCTGGACTTGGGGACAAAAATCATGCTCCCCGATTCACAAAGTAAAGGCAAAGACAGCGTAGACCTTATCCGTGACAGCCTGTTTGCGATACAGGTAGAAAAACCGTGGCTGTTGTTGCAGTTCGGGAACAGCGATACCGAAGAAATCGGGACTGACCGTGTAGAAGCTCTGGTATCTGCCAGCCCGTCCGATGAAGATGGGGAAACAAGGGAAAATATTGTGAAAACAGAGATTGAGGATAACGACAATGACAACCTTACCATTCCACAGGTCGTCAACCGTCTTGGCATGGTGTTCTTCCTGCTCATTTTCAATCTCGGTATCACAATCTTTATCTTCCTGCTTACCGGCATGATGTTATTTTCCCAGATACTTTTTATCATATATGCCATGTTTTTACCTGTCAGCTTTTTGCTGTCCATGATACCGACCTATGAGAACATGGCGAAACAGGCAGTTGTCCGTGTGTTCAACGCCATTATGACAAGAGCCGGAATCACACTGATTGTGACCGTGGCATTTTCGATTTCCAGTATGTTCTACAACATTTCCACGGATTACCCGTTCTTCATGGTGGCATTTTTGCAGATAATCTGTTTTGCCGGAATCTACATGAAACTCGGAGAACTAATGAGTATGTTCAGCCTGAATGCCAATGACAGCCAGCAGATAGGTCGCCGGATATTCCGTAGACCGATGGTGTTCATGCGACACAGGGCAAGACGTATGGAACGCCGACTTGCAAGGGCTGTGGGTACAGGAAGTATGGTCGGAGCTGGTGCAGTCGCTGGTTCTGCTTATAATCACTCTCGTTCTACACATAAAAATACGCCAGCCAGACCACAAAGGAATAATGAGGTTTCCATGGGAAGCCGTGTTGGTTCTGCGGTAGGTGCTGTAATGGATACGAAAAATAAAGTCCGTGACAGTGCTTCTTCTCTGAAAGAAAATGTGAAAGACTTGCCGACACAGGCTGGTTATGCTGTCCACTCTGCCAAACAAAAAGCAAAGGATAACGTATCTGACTTTAAGCGTGGCGTTGTGGAAGAACGGGAAAACCGACAGGAACAGCGTACACAGAAACGTAACCTGCACAGGGAAAATATCTCACAGAAAAAGCAGGAATTACAGAAAGCACAGGAAGCAAGGCAGACAGTTCATGCGAATGGATCAGCGACAGCCGGAGCTACCAGAAGCCATGAACGCCCTGTTGCCACACCTGTTCCAAAACCTGCACAGACCGATACAGTTACTAAGCCGGATATGAAACGTCCTGTTACTTCTTCTGTGATAAAAAATGCAGAAGTCAAGGCTGGAAAAGAAAATGTCCGAACCAATATCAGACAGGAACAACAGGTCAAATCGGTTGCCAGAACGAATCAGTCAAACGTAGCGGAATCCAGAAGTAATCAAAAGAAAACAACCGTACAGAAACAGGTCAACCAAAAACAAAATCGTAAGACTGTTACGAAGCAACCAGAGAAAGGACGGAAGAAATGAGATTAAAGCGTATCCTTATCATAGGTACGATATTCCCAGTCCTTTTCTCCCTCGTCCTCTTTTTCGGGATACTGATTTCCGGCGAAGATGACGACAGTTCCAACAGCTATTCGCCTGTCTATTCTGGCATGAACCTGTCAGCCGATGTCCTCAAACATCAGCCGATGGTAGAAAGATACGCCAGAGAAAACGGTATCTCGGAGTATGTGAACGTCCTGCTTGCCATCATACAGGTGGAAAGTGGCGGTACGGCTACCGATGTTATGCAGTCCAGTGAAAGTCTGGGACTACCGCCAAACTCATTAAGTACAGAAGAATCCATTAAGCAGGGGTGTAAATATTTTGCGTCCCTGCTTTCTTCCTGTAAAGCCAAAGGTATGAATGACATTAACGTGGTCATTCAATCTTATAACTATGGTGGTGGCTATGCAGACTATGTGGCGAAGAACGGGAAAAAGCACAGCTTCAACCTTGCAGAGAATTTCGCAAAGAATAAATCCGGCGGTGCAAAAGTAACTTATACGAACCCAATAGCGGTCAGTAAAAATGGTGGCTGGCGTTATAACTACGGGAATATGTTCTATGTGGAGCTGGTCAACCAATATCTGACTGTGAAGCAGTTCAGCAACGAAACGGTACAGGCGGTTATGAATGAAGCATTGAAGTATCAAGGCTGGAAATATGTCTATGGTGGCAGTAACCCGAACACCTCTTTTGACTGTTCTGGACTTACCCAGTGGTGCTACGGAAAAGCCGGAATCAGCCTGCCACGAACTGCACAGGCACAGTATGACGCAACCCAGCATATCCCATTGTCACAGGCACAGGCTGGCGATTTGGTCTTTTTCCATTCCACCTACAATACCAGTGATTATGTTACACATGTAGGAATCTATGTAGGAAACAATCAGATGTATCATGCCGGAAATCCAATTGGCTATACTGATTTGACCTCTGCCTACTGGCAACAGCACATCATTTGTGCTGGAAGAATCAAACAATAGAAAGGACTTGAAATATGTTTAAGAAGAAAGAAAAAACAGAGAAAGCACCTAAGAATAAGAAAGTGCGTACCATGAAAGTCGGGACGCATAAGAAATCTGTCCTGCTGTTGTGGGCGGTGCTTCTGGCAAGCACCAGTTTTGGTGTGTATAAGAACTTTACTGCCATTGACACCCACACGGTACATGAAAAAGAAATCATTCAGCTAAGATTGAACGATACCAACGGTATTGAAAATTTCGTCAAGAACTTTGCGAAAGCCTACTACTCATGGGATACCAGCAAGGAAGCCATTGAAGCAAGGACAACGGAAATCAGTAAATACCTTACCAAAGAATTACAGGATTTGAACGCCGATACCATCAGAACGGACATACCAACCAGTGCGACCGTTACAAATGTGCTGGTCTGGAATGTGGAACAGTCTGGAATGAACGATTTTACCGTTGCCTACGAAGTAGATCAGCAGGTAAAAGAGGGAGAACAGACACAGGCAGTCACAGAAAACTACACCGTGACCGTTCATGTGGATAAGGACGGTGCAATGGTCATTACCCAGAATCCAACCCTTGCTCCGGCGGTACAGAAATCAAAGTATGAACCGAAAGTACAGGAAGCAGATGTCAGTGTCAGTTCCGACACAGTCAAGGACGCTACCGCTTTCTTGGAAACATTCTTTAAGCTGTATCCGACAGCTACGGAAAAAGAACTTGCCTATTACGTCAAAGACGGTGTGCTTGCTCCTGTTTCCGGCGACTATGTATTTTCGGAACTGGTAAACCCTGTCTTTACCAAAGACGGCGATAACCTCAAGGTCAGTGTGTCTGTGAAGTATCTGGATAACAAGTCGAAAATGACACAAATCTCACAGTATGAGCTTATGCTTCATAAGGACGATAACTGGAAGATTGTAGAATAAATAATCAAGGCTTGCGTCATAAACCGTATAGTATGCTCCGCAAGCCTCATTTCGGTATGATTTGCAAGCTGATTAATATAGTTGTTACATTTCGTTTAAGAGATTATAATAATTAAAATAGCTAAAATCTATCAATTTTTAACAGTAGTATGTGGACATAGTTGATAAAAAATTGCTTTTTCAATGATAAGATATATTTCTAAGGAGGAACGAGATATGGCACAGAGCATTTTGATTGTAGACGACGAAAGAGATATTGTATCAATGCTAAATCAATATTTTTGCAAAATTGGTTATGTAGTATACACAGCAATTAACGGAAAAGAAGCACTGAATGCAATCACAAAACATCCAGATATTATTTTATTAGATATAAATATGCCAGATATGAATGGTTTTACAATTTGTGAAAAAATCAGGAATTTTGTGTCCTGTCCTATTATTTTTTTAACAGCTCGGATTGAGGACTGTGATAAAATCAAAGGATTTGCTGTCGGTGGTGACGACTATGTTGTAAAGCCTTTCTCCGTTGATGAATTAGAAGCCAGAGTTGCTGCACATTTGCGGAGAGAAAAAAGACATGGTTCGTCCGCAATAGTTCAGTTCGATAATAATATAGTAATTGATTATTCATCACGAGTTGTTTTTTATAGAAATGCTGAAATAAATTTTACGAAGAAAGAGTTTGATATTATTGAATTTCTTTCACAAAACAAGGGGATTATTTTTGATCGTGAGACAATTTATGAAAAAGTATGGGGCTTAGATGGTTCTGGCGACAATTCTGTTATTACAGAACATATACGCCGGATAAGAACAAAATTCCTTTCTATAGGCGACAATCCTTATATAGAAACTGTCTGGGGGTGCGGATATAAATGGAAAAAGTAAGGCGAAAAAATTCAAGGCATTATATTGACAACATGAGTATTAAAAATTCGTTTGTTTTTTATGCTCTTATTTCCTTAGTGATTGGTATTGTAATAGGTGTTATATCTATTACTCTTGTAGATGATTACAGAATAAACCTTAACTATAAATATGAGGACATGACAACAAGGTATGATATACCTGAAAATGGTTCATTTACAGCGAAATATAACAAAGACCAAACAGAATACACAATATATAATGCAAGTGAAAAGGAAGTATGTAATTTTGTTGTAGACTATCAAAAGGAACGTCCAGTACAAGAATATATTTATCCTAATCATGTTTCTTACATTGAAGTTTCACCAAAGTTTACTAAACATGATAGAATTGTGGATTCTGCTCTAGGTGTGGTTAATATTGTCACCATTCCTATTGTTCTTTCAATTAGCATGATTCTTTGTGTGACTATCTTTGTAAACCGAAAATTAGTAAGACCCATAAAGTTACTGACGAATGCATACAGAAAAGTCGAAAACAACGAACTGGATTTTACGTTGCCTTACCCTTATAAAGACGAGATGGGGAGGCTGTGTCTTGCATTTGAGAAGATGAAAAATTGTTTATATCAAAACAACCAAAAAATGATACGGCAATTTACTGAACAAAGGAGATTAAATGCTGCTTTTTCACATGATTTACGCACGCCTTTAACAATACTAAAAGGACATACCACAATGTTGTTATCATTTATTCCCAAAGGATTAGTTTCTCAACAGGAGGTACTCGACGAATTATCAACAGTACGCAACAATGTGGAACGGCTTGAAAAATACGTTAGTGCTATGACAAACTTATACCGTTTAGAAGATATAGAAATCGAAAAAGAAAACATAAACTTTGACTTCTTATTAAAAACCTTATCAAATACAACGGAAATGCTCTGTTCTGATATAGAATATACGATTAAAACAAATTGTAATAAACAGCAAACTCTATTTATCAATCTTGAAATTATCATACAAATTTATGAAAACCTGTTGTCTAATAGCATTAGATATGCTAAGTCGATGATAGCTATTGATGTAAATAAACAGGAGGAATTTTTATTGATTACGGTCTCTGACGATGGCTGTGGTTTCAAAAGTACGGATATAGAACGTGTAACATTACCATTTTATAAACCATCGCAAGATACTACGTCTGAACATCTAGTGCTGTATCCGGTTAGTAACAATACTTTACAGTACTGAAAAAATTTGCTATACTCCATCAA
>NZ_JAJDMJ010000035.1:0-40294 GCF_020593585.1 Blautia sp. DFI.6.71 | reverse complement strand
TAACCAGATTCACGCATAAAGGAGCCCTTACTGCATTCGCCGGAGTTGATCCTGGGGTAAACGAATCTGGTTCCTATGCACAAAAAAGCGTCCCAACATCCAAACGTGGATCTTCAAATTTAAGAAAGACTCTTTTTCAAGTAATGGATGTTCTTATCAAAACCATGCCTCAGGATGATCCTGTATATCAATTCATGGACAGAAAACGCACCCAGGGTAAGCCTTACTATGTTTATATGACTGCAGGTGCTAATAAATTTCTCAGAATATACTATGGACGAGTGAAAGAATATCTTTCTGTTCTTCCTGATCCAAGCTAATTCAAAACTTTTACTTTCAGACCAGCACTGGTTGTGGTGGCCTTATTTTAATGCCTAATTTTTAACCTGTAAAGTTTTTTAACTTTCTTCAATTTTAGTATTGACTTTTTATTTGCAGGCTAAAGTAACGAGAATGCGACGCGCAGTTATTCAAGCGGATATAAATTCTGTAATGAGTAAAAAAAACATTTACAAGTAGTATTTAAAACTATATAATAAGGAACAGAGGTGATAAAAGATGACAATCGATGATAAAGACATGATAAACAGCATTCTGGAAAGTGTATCCAGGATTGACTATATTAAACCGGAAGACATCCCAAATATTGATTTATATATGGATCAGGTAACAACCTTTATGGAAGAACAGCTCGTTTCTTCCAAACGTTACGCAGACGACAAGATTCTCACCAAGACTATGATCAATAATTATGCAAAGAATAAGCTCCTTCCCCCGCCTGAGAAGAAACGTTATTCCAAAGAACATGTGCTGATGCTGATTTTTATTTACTATTTCAAGAATATTCTTTCCATCAATGATATCCAGACTCTGCTCACACCGATCACGCAGAAATATTTTAAATCCATGACTGAGAAAGATATGACTTATATTTATAATGAAGTTTTCAGCATGGAAAAGGAACAGATTGAATCCCTGAAAAAAGACCTTCTGCGCAAATACAAAACAGCACAGGATACTTTCGGGGACGCAGATGAAGAAGATCAGGCGAACCTGAAAAGATTTTCCTTTATCTGTCTGTTAAGCTTTGATGTTTATGTAAAAAAGATGATGATTGAGCATATAATCGACGGGATGAATCCGGAATCGGAGCATAATTCCAAAAAGAAAAAATAATTGTCAGCCTATAATCAAACAAATACTGAACAGACCAAAAGGAGACCACATATTTTTCTGCGATCTCCTTTTATTTTTCCTTTATTTTATCAGCGAATTACATATAAAAAAGTTCCTTCATCCACACAAGCATTTCTCCATTTTCACGATTTCCCCAATAACAATATGGTACCAGTGTCAATTTAACATCTTCCAGTTCTACTTTTCTGTTCTGATACAATATTCCTTCATTCCAACCCTTCTCTGAAATTTTTTTGCCGGTTATATGGAGTACACTGCATCCTTCCAGAAGTTCGTCATCATATGTTTCTTCAATCTTCTGATCAGTATTAACCATAACAGAAGAAAGATTCTCCCCGTTATCCGCTTCTTCCACACAGTAAACCAGAGGTCCCTTTACTACTGCCACTTTTGCACTGTCAACTCTTACCTGTGGATTTGCATGAACAAATACTGGCTCTGCATCAAAACTTATTTCAAATGTTTCTTTATACATTTTTCCGGAAATTTTAATATATCCATGGTCTTCTGTCAGATTCTCTTCTTTACCGTTTCTCAAAATTTTGAAATTCTCTGCATATGCCGGAACCCTGAATGCGATCATCGCCTCAGTTTCTTGCACACCATCTACAGAAACTGTCATCTTGTTTTCCCATGGGAAATTTCCTTTTAACGTAATTTTGAACGGAACTCCATTAAGTGTAACTTCTGTTTCATTTGCAACATACAGATTTACGTAAATTTCATTTTCTTCTTGGAAATAGATGTATTGTCCAAGAGATGCCAATGTTCTGGTAATGTTTGGCGGGCAGCATGCAACACCAAACCATTTCTGCCTGACAGGTTTCACATGTTCGCGTGAAGTTCTCGGCATACAGCTTACCGGCCATACTTCCAGAGGATTTACATAAAAAAAGCTTTTTCCATCCATAGCTATGCCTGATAAAAGTGTATTATATAAAGCCCGTTCCACTACATCCATATAAGAAGCATCCTTCTCCATATCTGCCATTCTCTTTCCAAACATAGCAAGTGCAATCGTAGCACATGTCTCAGAATAATTGCTGTCATTTGGCAGATCATAATCTGTTGTAAATCGTTCCAAGAATCCAGAAGATCCAACACTTCCTGTAATATACATTCTTTTGTGCACCATATTATCCCACAAGTTTCGGCATGCCTGCTGTAATTCTTTATCCTGATATTCATATGCCAGGTCTGCCATTGCAGAATACATATAGTTTGCTCTTACAGCGTGTCCTTCTGCTGTCCTCTGTTTTCTTACCGGTTTATGTGCCTGCGCATACATGGTATCATAATTTACAAAATCCGGAAAAATACGCTTATGTCCCGGTCTCTTTTCCTCCTCCAGAAAATAATTTTTGCCAGTACCTCTCAGATCTATGAAATATTTTGCCAGATCCAGATATTTTTTCTCACGTGTTACACGGTAAAGCTTTACAAGTGCCAGTTCTATTTCCTGATGTCCCGGATATCCATGGATTTTTCCCTCTTCCGGTCCGAAAGTCTGGCAGACAAGATCTGCAAATTTTGATACAATTTCCAGGAATCTACGTTTTCCGGTTGCTTCATAGTATGCTACTGCTGCCTCGATCATATGCCCTGCTGTATAAAGCTCATGACCTTCCATAAGATTACTCCATCGTCCATCCGGTTCTTTGATCGTAAAATATGTATTTAAATATCCATCCGGCTGCTGTGCACGTCCGATCAGTTCAATCGTCTCATCAGCCAATTCTTCCAGCTTTTCATCTCTTTCATAATTTAACACAAAACCAACTGCTTCCAGCCATTTTGCAACATCCGTATCCTGAAATACGGCGCCCTGAAATTCTCCCTCTTTTTCTCCTGCTGCAATTTTGAAATTTTCTATACAATGACTGGTTTCTACATCTTCCAGTTTATCATTCAGAATATCCCACTGATAAGGAATAATCACATCCTTTACCAGATGCACATATTTATTCCAAAAATTATCTGTAACATGAATCTGTTTAAGAGAAATACTTGAATTTGCTGCTTTTCCCATTTTTTCTTCTCCTTTATCATCCATTTGGATCAGCGGTGACACGGTTAAATGTTCTTTAAAAGGGTGTCGAAAATTATCCCTCGATAATTCTGCGACACCCTCCTGATCTTTAAACTTCTTTATTTCATCGGCAGTTTGTAACCATCTCTTGTAAACAATGGAATCTGCTCGATCGGTGCTGCCACATGTACTTTCTGTCCACCTTCAAAGGTTTCACCTGTCCATGCATTTGTCCAGGAGGCTCCACCAGGAAGATATACATCTGTCTCACGTGCATCTGCATCTGTGATCGGTTTTACCAGAACTTTTGGTCCAAACATATACTCTGTCTCTACATTCCAACTTTCTTTGTCTTCCGGGAAGTCATAGAACAGCGGACGCATAACAGGAGTTCCTTTTTCATGAGCCTCCTCCATCAATTCTGTAATATATGGAAGCATGCGCTCTCTTAATCTCAAATAATCTGACAGAATCTCACAAACCTGATCTGTGTAACTCCATACCTCATTTGGTGCTCCTGATACACATGTAGCTCCACCAGTTGTACCATACTGAGGCTGAAGCGGCCAGCGATATCCGTGAAGTCTCATAACCGGACAGAAGCATCCATATTCAAACCAACGGACCAGAAGTTCATGGAATTCCGGATCATTTATATTTGCTCCGAAAAATCCGCCGATATCTGTTGTCCACCACGGAATACCTGCAATTCCCATATTAAGACCTGCTGCAACCTGATTTTTCATACTCGGGAAGGAAGATTTGATGTCTCCAGACCAGACCAGTGCACCATATTTCTGTGAACCGGCCCATGCGCAGCGGAGAAGATTGATAATGTTCTCCTGTCCTTCTGCTTTCATTCCATCAAAAAATGTCTTTGCATACATAACAGGATAAATATTTCCAACCTGAATATCCGGTCCGAGATGATAACGATAATTCTCGAAATCATAAACTGTATATTCCGGTTCTGCTTCATCCAGCCAGAATACTTTTACACCTTTATCATAATAATTCTTCTTTGCTTTTTCCCATACATATTCACGTGCTTCCGGATTAGTTGCATCGTAATGAAGTGTATTTCCCTGAAAATCCATGGATATCGGATATCCGGAATCTACGCGGATCAGAAGACCTTTACTCTTCATTTCATTGAAATTCTCGCTTCTGTAATCTACTGTCGGCCAGATGGAAACCATCAGTTCAATTCCCATATCTTTCAGTTCTTTGATCATTGCATCCGGATCCGGCCAGTATGTTGGGTCAAATTTCCATTCGCCCTGCATTGGCCAGTGAAAGAAGTCAACAACTATTACAGAAATCGGGAGGTTACGGCGTTTATATTCTCTTGCTACTTCAAGAAGTTCTTCCTGTGTCTGATAACGAAGTTTGCACTGCCAGAATCCCATTGCATATTCCGGCATCATCGGAACTTTGCCTGTTGCATTTGCATAAGCTTCTTCGATTTCGGCCGGTGTGTCACCTGCTGTGATCCAATAATCCAGTTTCTTGGAAGAAAATGCTTCCCATGTTGTAATATTTTTGCCAAAATTTACACGTCCTACAGCCGGATTATTCCACAAGAATCCATATCCAAGACTAGAAAGCATGAACGGAACACTTGCCTGTGAATTTCTGTGTGCCAGTTCAAGATCAGCTCCCTTTACATCAAGGTATGGCTGCTGATACTGGCCCATACCATATATTTTCTCCTCCGGTGTGGAAACAAAACGCATTGTCAGTCTGTAATCCCCACCTGTGATAGGCTTAAATTCTCTGGCTTCTACTTCAAGAGAACTGCAGGTATTTCCGAACATATCTTTTCTGTTGCGGACATACTCATCCAGTAAAAGTTCTCCTTTCTGATTATAAAATGCAATTTTACCGATCAGATTAATCTCTGCACGGATCTTACCATTACGGATCGTTGCTCCGTCTTCGCGAACTTCGATTTCCGGTGTGATTTCCTTCTCTGGTTTGATCAATGCCCAGTCTGCCGGATCCATCTCTGCGGTTTTCCATGCACGTACACGAAGGCTGTCAGCACCCCACGGCTCAATTCTTACCCGTTCAGCCTCATAACGGTAGCACAGCGCATTTCCTTTTTGCTCAAAATACCCATATACGTCTCTTACTTCTTCCTGATTTGCCATTTCTGCCTTCTCCTTTTCATTCTTAATGGAGTTTCAGCGAATTGGAACTGCAGTTTTATCTGTTTTGTTCTAATCCGCTGAACTTGTTTATAATATAAATAATAGCTTTATTTTATCAGTCTTTTACCGCACCTGCGACAAGACCGCCTACAATATATTTCTGTAAGAAAATAAACATCAGAATTACCGGAAGTACCAGTATTGCACCATAAGCCATGATACAGTTCCATCTTGTACCATATGCACTCTGGAATTTATAAATATTCGCTGTCAAAGGTCTCATTATCTCTGCAACATTAAATGTCATTGAATATACCAGATCATTCCAGCCGTTCAGGAATGAAATAACCATAATAGTAATAATTCCTGTTTTTACTGCCGGAAGCATAACCATAAGAAATGCTTTTACCGATCCGCATCCATCCAGTCTTGCGGCCTCATCCAATGATACCGGAATACTTCTGAAATAAGGTCTCAATGTTACGATTACAAACGGTATAGAACTGGCTGCAATCGCAACCGGAGCTGTCAGATGATTTCCAAGAAAGCCCAATTTACTGAAAATCAGATACATTGGGGTCAATGTCAGGGATGGAGGAAGCATCTGTGAAATCAGAAATGTAAGAAGGAAAACATTTCCACCTTTTACTCTGTATCTTCCCATTCCATATGCTGCCGGGACACCGAGTACCAGAGCAATTGCCATTGTCAAAAGTCCATTAAGAAAACTGTTTTTCAAAGATATCAGAAACGTTTTATCTGTTAAGTTTTCCAGCCACGGTTCAAAGGTGAAATCATGTGGAAAATAGGTAAGAACCTTTCCAAATGTTTCTGCATCTGACTTAAATGAAATCTGTATCAGCCAGTAAATCGGAAATAAGAAGATAAATGCAATAAGAAGTGCAAATATCGAATTTCTGATCTCTTTTGCCTTTTCAGCACCTGTCATATTATCCATATCAGCCTTCCTCCTCTTCTTTTGATAACAGTTTCAGATAGAACAGACCAATAAGGAACAGGCATGCAAACAGTACCATTGCAACTGCCGCACCTTTTGAAAAGTTAAACTGTGTAAATGATAACATATAAGAATATGTTCCCAGTACATCTGTTGAATTCAACGGACCTCCGGCTGTCATGATATACATCAGGTCAAATGCACGGAATGTATAGATAAATCCTAACATCAGTACTGCAAGAATTGACTCTTTCATCAGGGGAAGAGTTATAAAAAGAAAACGTTGTCCCCAGTTTGCTCCATCCATGGATGCGCTCTCGTATACATCCGGTGAAATACTTGTAAGTCCTGATACAAGAAGGAGCATATTAAACGGAATACCTACCCAGCAGTTCATAATAATTACTGCAATCAGAGCTGTACTGGTGTTAACCAGCCATTCCGGACCGCTGATTCCGATTTTTCCAAGCAGGTCATTGATAAGACCTGCATTGGAAAAGATATTTTTACCAAGAAGACCAGTTACTGCCATTGGCATCATATAGCTGACAAGAATCAGACCTCTGATCGGACCTGCGAGTTTAAATTTCTGATTGAAAAACATCGCAAATGCAAATCCGATGGTAAACTGGAAAATAAGACAAGCTATTGTAAAAATAAATGTATTGCGCAGAACCAGAAGAAATGTCGGATCATGGAATAAATCAATATAGTTCTGTAATCCGACAAATACGGAAGTTCCTGATTTCAGGTTCTTTACATTTACATCCTTAAGACTGAGAATAATGTTATAAACGATCGGGTATCCCAGCACAAGGATCATATAAATAAATGCAGGTACAATGAAACAGTATGCTTCTTTTGTCTTTTGCTGCGCCATAGTCCTAGACTTTGCTGCCATTAAAGCCACATCCTTCTCTGTTTGTTAGTTTTAGTTGCTTTCAGGAAGAGGAGTTTCTTCTACGATTGGATTAATTTTAGCTGCTGCTGTTTCAAGAGCGTCTTTTGCAGATGTTCCGTCTACGATTACAGACTGTGTTGCTGTATAAACCGCTTCAGAAATAGATGGCCATTCAGCGTGCGGTCCACGAGCCTGCGCATAATTCATTTCATCTGTAAATACCTTAAATCCATCCTGCTCAAATGTGTATTCAGCTGTCGCATCCTGTCTTGTAGGAATCTTTCCGCCTACAGCTGCCCATTTTGCTTCGTTTTCCTGTGAGCAGAGCCACTCAAGGAATTTAGCACATGCTTCTTTGTTTTCTGATCCTTTGCAGACACCAAAGTTCTCACCACCGATTGTAGATGTAGAGGTTCCTTCGTCGCCTGTTGGAAGAAGTGTAAAGTCATATTCAAATGCTCCGTTGATTGCATCTGTCTGTGCCAGATGCCATGTTCCACATTCTGCAAATGCAGCTTTTCCTGCGCAGAACTGATTCCATGCATCTGCCTGTGTCCAGTTTACACACTCTTTACTCATGTATCCGTTTGCTACAAAATCTCCAAGTGTCTGTAATCCATTTACAGCAGAATCAGCAGTAATATTATCAACATTAACGCCAGTTCCATTCTGTACAGATCTCAGCCATGGAAGGATCTGGAATGTTCCTTCTTCTGTAGATACTGCACACATTGCGAATCCGTATACATCATTGGATGCATCTGTTGTTGCTGCAACCATTTCCTTGAACTCATCAAGACTCTGCGGCATATGATCATATCCGGCTGCTTTCAGAAGATCCATATTGCAAGCAAGTGCAAGACAGTTACTATTCTGTGGAAGTCCGTAAACTTTTCCATCAGGGTCTTTACAGGAGCTTAATGGTCCATCATAGAACTGATCCAGTTCTCCCCATGATTCCAGCTCATCAGTGATATCTTCGAATACTCCGAGAGATATGTAGGATTCCATATCCGGTGAATCTACCTGTCCGATATCAGGAAGTTCTCCTGAAAGTGCTCCAACTGTGTACTGGTTCATTAACTCTGTTCTGGATACGAATGTTGCATTGATGTGAATGTCATCCTGTAAAGAATTATATTCTTCAACCATGTCTGCGAGCATTTCCTGCTCTGGCTTCTGATCAAAATAATGCCACATTGTAACTTCCTGCGGAGCTGCCTGTACAGTTGATGCCGCCATCAGCGAAGCCGCCAATAATGTTGCTGTAAATAATGTTTTTTTCATGTTTTTTCCTCCCTTTTTCCTTCTTAGTTGAATTTTGTTTTGGTTAGTTGCACAATTTTAAGTCGTCTCTCTGTTGTTTTGTTGTATATATTTTACCATTCAAATTTCCACCGCATAACCCAAGATTTTATGGAAAAAGGAATTTTGTACGGATAATATTTTAAGATTAAGGAAATATTTTAAGATTTTCAGGATATTTTCCATATATTTCTTATATTTTTACTCTTTTATTTCTGACAGATATTCAGATGGACTCTTTCCTGTCACCTCGCGAAAGACTTTTTTGAAGTATTTAGAATCGGAAAATCCTACCTGATAAGGAACATCCCTCTGATCACATATTTCTTCCCTCAACATATACTGTGCCTGTTCAATTCTATACTCCCTTAGAAAAGTGCTGAAATTTTCTCCGATATTTTTTCCAAAAAGATAACTGAAATATTCCTGGCTCAGCCCAAGATCTTCTGCCAATTTCTTCTGGCTTATTTTTCCGGCATATCCACTCTGTATGATATCCAGAGCTTGCAGAATCATAGGGTGGGCATCCGGATATTTATCTCTCAAATTTCTGGATTTTCTGCGGGAATAGCTATTTTTTCCACTGATCTTATTCTCAATTTTCTTCAGTACTGCTTCTGCCTCATCTCTTGTAAGAGGTTTCAGAAGATACTCTATTACACCAAGAGAAATTGACTGCTTGGCAAAATCAAAATCTGCATATGCACTTACAATCACAAATTCTGCCTTAATTCCCTGAGCTCTGGCAGCTTCTATTACTGAAAGCCCGTCCATAAACGGCATCTTGATATCAATAAAAACCACATCCGGCTTCTGTTCCAGAATCATTTCCAGCGCTGCTTTTCCATTAGATGCCTGTGCCACAATCTCATACTCATCCCTCAGGCTCTGCAAAACCCTTACTAATCCCTGTCTGGTTCTCTGCTCATCTTCTGCAATTAAAATTCTCAATGTATAAAGACCTCCTCTGTTACTTTTTTTGCTACATTTATTTACTCTATATCTTTCTCCGGATTCTCTGGTATTGGAAGCCAGAAAGTAAATTTTGTCCCCTTTTCAGGTTCTGATTCCAAAACTACAGAAAGTTCTTCTCCATAATACATTCGCAGTCTTGTCACTACATTCTGAATCCCGATTCCTGTTCCTGCCAAATCCAAAGTATGCTTTTCCATAAGAATCTGCTGCATCAGTTTCTCTGTATCTTCATTCATTCCACATCCATTATCTTCAATGCAAAGACGGAATCTGGATCCATCAATGTGACCCGTAATACGGATCATTCCCCCGCTTTCTCTTCCTTCAAAACCATGAAGGATAGAATTCTCCACAAATGGCTGAATAAACAGTTTACAGCATGGCCATTCGCCGTATTCTTCCTGAAATTCAATCTCGTAGTCAAACACATCCATAAGCCTGAACTTCTGCAGATATAGATACTGCTCTACCCATCTCAGTTCCTGCCCCAGACTTACTGACACAAGCTTCCTTGAGAATGTATATGAAAGCATATTGGAAAGCTTTTTCAGAAGATCTGCTACCTCATAATCTTCATTATCTATCGCATTATAATTGATCGCAGTCAGTGTATTGCAGAGAAAATGTGCATTGATCTGTGATTCCAGAGCTTCTTTCTCTGCCTTATTTTTCTGACGGATAGAAAGATTCTTTTCACGATAATATCTACGTATTTCCTTGTACTGTCGTTCCAGAGTTTCCGCCATTTCGTTATAATAACCAGCCAACTGCCATATCTCATTGGTTCCCTTTACTTCTATCTTCGGAAGATTCTTGGAAAGTTTAATATTTCGCATAGAATCCCGTATAATATCAATTGGTTTTAATACTCTTCGTATTGTAAACTGCCATAAAAATCCACAGATACACAACAAAAACAGATATACATAAATGCTTCTGGTATACATCTGGTTAACCTGTGCACGCATTTTTCCAAGATCCGTGGTAATATATGCTGTCCATCCAAAATATTTTAATGATCTGCTGATATTCTCGGTACTGTCCAGCGTTTTTCTGTAACTTTCCACTGTCATTCCATCGTACTCTTCATTTGGATGGTAAATGATTCTGTTATTTTCATCTGCAATATATCCAATCGAAAGAGGTTTATCAGCTACTCTGTCAAAAGCACTTTTTTCCAGAATATCTCCCATATCGAAAGATACGACCGCTACATTTTTCACATGAGAATAACTGTAAGTTTTTCCAATCAGCGGAACTGCAATATGTACCATTCTTATCTGCGGCCACTGACTGTGAACAGCAGGATCTGTCTCTACATAGTACCTGACATTTGCTTTCTCTTTCTGAAGTGCCATGGTCTTTTCATATATTTCCTGAAGTTTATCCAGATTGCCATCTTCCCATACTCCTTTTGAAGATGTCTGGTACCAATAAACCCCATACTCCTGCCACAGACCTTCATCTGATACAATTGCAATAGATACAACACTTCCAATCTGATGAGCAATATCATCCATTCTGCTGCCCAATGTCAGTTTTTCTTTTGCCAGAAGTATTCCGTCTGCTTCCGTGTTTTCTACCAGAACTCTTAATGTCTCATTAACTCCTACATTGCATGCAGCACTGATGATATCCTTCAGATTTGCATCAATATTAATCGTCGATGTTTCAATCATGGATTCTTCCATTGATCTGGTATTCCTGAGCAGATAATTAAAATATTGATTTTTTACGTAAATCTGAAGGACCAGACCTGCCAGAATCAGAAGTAATACTACTGTTACTGTAACCTGCGCACTCATATGTGAGCAAAAATAATTTCTGATTCTTCCCGGCATTTTTTTGATTTTCTCTTTCATTTTTCTTTACCTGCCTCGTTTTTTATAATTCTACGACTATTTTACATCATTCTACAACATCTTATAAAGATATATCATATAAAATTTTGTGATTATTTATTGATTGATATCTATAGATGGCAAAGGACAAAAAAAGCCAGTAACTAAGCTTATCTGCTATTAATAAACTTAATTACTGGTTTTCATCTTTTTATTATGTTCAAACAGTCACCTACAATTGAATCAGATAACTTATTTGATTCGGTAATTATTTCTCCACTGCCTTAAATGTAAATCTGATTGGCTGGTAATCACCTGTTGTCAGTGGTAATGGCAGTCCTGCTTTCATCAGTGCTGCGCCTGTGTATACTTTTCCGGTTGCAATGTCTTCGTAATGCAGATCTGCATCCAGTCCCTGAGGATAGAAAAGATAGATATACGGATTAGCTTCGCTGTGGAGTCTTACGCCACATACAACTGTCTCTTTTTTGTCCTTGGATACGAACTGCCAAAGTACATGGTTGTTGTTTTCGAATGGGTTCACCAGACGATAGTAGTCTCCGGACTGTACCAGATGCTCCATTTCTTTATACTTCAGAATCTGCTCTCTGGCTGTCTTTTTCTCTTCTTCGGACATCTTCATCAGATCCAGCTCATAGCCAAAGGTACCTGCGGATGCAACAATTCCTCTTGTCTCAAAAGGAGTCGTTCTTCCAGACTGATGGTTCGGGCATACGCTGACATGTGCGCCCATTGCACTTATGGGATATCCGAAGGAGGTACCATACTGGATTTTCAGTCTGTCAATAGCATCTGTATTGTCACTGCACCAGATCTGCGGAGAATAGTAAAGCATTCCCGCCTCAAATCTTCCGCCTCCGCCTGAGCAGGACTCAAACAGAAGATCCGGATATCTCTGTACCAGGCTTTCCATCATTTCATAAACAGCCAGCACATATCTGTGGTAAACCTCTCCCTGACGTTCCTTTGGAAGAGCTGCTGAGAATACGTTATCTACGCTTCGGTTCATATCCCATTTCACATAATCAGCCTTGCATGCATCCAGAACCTTAAAGATCTGGTTCATAATGTGTTCACGTACTTCTTTTCTGGTAATATCCAGATTTAACTGATATCTGCTTCGGTTCATGGCACGTCCCGGGATCTTCAGTGCCCAGTCTGGATGCTCTCTGTAGAGATCACTATCCTCAGAGATCATCTCCGGCTCTACCCACAGACCGAATTTCAGTCCAAGTCCATGAATCTTCTCTGCAAGTGCAGGAAGCCCGCCTTTAATCTTTTCTTCATTTACTTCCCAGTCACCAAGTGCACACCAGTCATTGTCTCTCTTTCCAAACCATCCGTCATCCAGAACAAACATATCCAGTCCGATATTTTTTGCCTCTTCTGCAATGTGGTAAATCTTATCTGCGTCAAAATCAAAATAAGTTGCTTCCCAGTTATTTACCAGGATCGGTCTTGGCTGCTCTGTGTATTTGCTGCGGATAAGATTGCTTCTGTATGCATCATGGTAGATTCTGGAAAGTTTTCCAAAGCCTTCTGCTGAGTATGCCATGATCACTTCCGGTGTCTCAAAACTCTCTCCCTGTTCCAGTGTCCAGGAGAAATGATAAGGATGGATTCCCATTGCCACACGGGTATGTCCTACCTGATCCACCTCTGTTTCAAATAAGAAGTTTCCACTGTATGCAAGTGCATATCCATAGCAATCTCCATAAGTTTCCTCTGTATTTCTGTCACAGAGGATTACAAATGGATTGTGATGGTGGCTGGAGGTTCCGCGGATACTTCCCACAGACCAGTTGCCATGACCAAGGTGAGTTCTCTCCATCTGGCGTTCCATAATGTGCCTGCCATAGAAATGGACTGCATCCAGTTCTCTGTATTCATAGTCCATTTCCATAGACATTGCTTTTTTTACTGTAACCGGTGCTGTACCTGTATTTTCCAGGCGTACCGCTCTGGTGATTACATCAAGATGTGGAAATACACCATAGAGAAGATGTGCTTTCAGTCCGCTGACACGGTCTGTCAAAACAATTTCCAGTGTCTCTGCCTCATCTTCCTTTGCAAACATTGCAGGAAGCCCTTTCAGGCTGTACTTTCCTTTTGTAATCTCATAGGACTCAAATTTCAGATTTGCAGTATCACTGCCGTCTGCCTGCTCTGTCTCCAGGCCATTGATACGATAATCACCATTTCCATATGCAGTATATTCCTGTGGCAGGGTATCTAATGAAAATGTTCTGTCCTTTTCTGCCTCATAAGGATTTCCTGAAAATCCTCTGTCCACACATACGATCCTGTCTGTGATCAGTGCATCGCCTACCGGACTTCCATAATACAGATGAACCAGAGTATCATACTCTCTTACCTGCATCTGATAAGTGCTGTGCTCTGTTCTCAGGTCGAATACTTTCTCTGCCTCGTGATATTTGATCCATTCCATACTCTGTACCTCTCATTTCTTTGTTCTTTCTATTTTATAGATGTTCTATCTATTTTTTATGTAACCAGGTATCGCTGTTTGTTTCGGTTAAAACGCGTACTGATCAGGTTCTGTGTCCACGTAGTGATGTCCCTCTTCCTCCTCTTTGAAGTAGGGCTTGAACAGTTTCCACATAAACCAGGAATCTGCATAGGCAGTCAGGGAGAATCCAAACATCAGCCAGATCAGCAGATATACCGGGAAAAGTTTTGCATCTACAAGTGTCATTGTCATTGGCAGGATTGTAATCACTGCCACAGCTAAGGCATAACCTATATGTTTAACCGCAAAATAAAATGCGTTTGTGATCAAAGTCATTGTTTTATTTTCAAATGCTGCAACTGTTGGAAATACATACAGTGCAACTGCCACCAGAGGAATATATACCGCAAAGATCACATAATTAAAAATCTGTGACATGGATCCCGGCATTGTTGCCAGAGCTTCTTTTTCCATATAAATAAATATTCCTGCTGCAGCCATCAGAATCCAGATCAGTGTGGACTGCCTGAAATTCTGCTTAAAACTCTTAAAAAAATCATGAAGTACTCTGATATCTCCATCTTTATGGAGCTTCAATGTACAGTAAAATAATGCAGTGGTGGATGCCCCTGCTGTGATAATCGGAAGAGAGCACACGATCCACAGCAAATTTAATGCGATCAACTGACCTAAAAATCCAAATATTCTGTCAAAGAGACTTCCTGGTTTCATTTCTATCTACCTCTTCCTTTCATTTATCTTTTTTTATTTTATATTTCAGTTTTCTTTCTCTAGAGCATGTTTAAAAAACCATTCCCGCAAATTGTGACGCACATCTTGGGGAAAGCATTTTTCAGACACACTCTAAATATTATCAAATCCAGTTTCAGGCAAGCCCTGTTATAGTTTTCATTTTTTATAACAAAGCCTGCCTGTGCAGCTCAGATCAAACAATTAATCTTTCTGAACACCTGAACTTTTACTTAATACTTATTGTTTATTTTTATTACAGCTTACCGCCTGATGTTGCAATACCTTCAATGAACTGTTTCTGGAAAATCAGATACAGTACGATCATCGGGATACATGCAAGCAGAGATGCTGCCATCAGCTGCGGATAGTTGTTAGTGTACTGTCCCTGCATTTTTGCAAGTGCTGCTGACAGAGGCATTACATCTTTGTTACAGATCAAAGGCCACATCAGATCTTTGTATGCAAATACTGCTGTGAAGATTCCCAGTGCCACCATGGAAGAACGTGTCAGAGGAGCCATGATGAACAGGAAAGTCTGACCGATGTTACATCCGTCAAGACGTGCAGCCTCTTCCAGATCTTTTGGAAGTCCCATATAAGCCTGTTTGAGGAGGAATGTACCAAATGCAGTAACAATACCGGGAAATACCAGGGCAAAAATGGTATTGAGCATTCCCATTTTGCTTACCATTAAGTACTGTGGGATAATGAAAATCTGTCCAGGAACCATCATCTGGAAAAGGACCAGAGAGAACATCAGGTTTTTCCCCCTGAAGTTCAGACGTCCAAATGCATAGCCTGCCAGTGTTGCTGTCAGAACCGCACATACAACACGACCCAGGATCAGAAGTAAGGTATTGATATACAGATGTAAGAAATCCATATTTGCGCTTACTTCTCTAAAACTGTCCCATCTCCATGTAGACGGGAGGATTACGAACGGGTTGACAGAAGTTGCCTCTGTCATAGTTTTGAAAGCTGTCAGAATCATCCATAAGAAAGGAACCAGCATGGTAATAGATACCAGTATCAGGATAACATGGATCAGAACTCTGTTTGCTTTATCTCTTGCTGACATAATTATCCCTCCTTAGTTATAATGAACCCACTTCTTCTGCGCAATATTCTGGAATACTGTCATGATCATAATTACAACCAGAAGAAGTACGACGATTGTTGAACCATAACCTTTGTTATTCTGTACAAAGGAATTCTGGTAGAACAGGTAAACAAGTGACTGTGTTTTGTAAAGTGCAGGACTGTTTCTATCCATAACCATGAAGATCAGGTCGAATACCTGCATGGCACCGATGACACGGGTAACCATTACAAAGAAGATGGTCGGTGAAAGCAGCGGGATTGTAATGTGGAAGAACTGTTTGATTCCGGTTGCTCCGTCAATGCTTGCTGCTTCATAATAATCTCTTGGGATTTCCTGCAGACCTGACAGGAAAAGTACCATATTGTAGCCGATGATAGACCATACACCGATCACTGCGATCGCATAAACTGCGATCTTCGGATCAGAGATCCAGTTGATCTTTGTGTGAAAAATGTGATTGAGAAGACCGAATTCTGAGTTAAACAGCCATCTCCATACCATGGCGATCGCAGCCGGAGCAGCAACCATAGGCAGGAAGAAAATAGTTCTGTAAACAGCACGGCCTTTCATTTTACGGTTTAATAAAACTGCCAGTACAAGTGCGATAGCAATGGAAAACGGAACTTCCACAATGGCATATTTAAATGTATTTAATAATGCCTGCCATACTTCCGCATCGTGGAACAGCTTTACATAGTTGTCAAAACCAATGAAGATATTTCCCTTACCGAAATCTCCGGTCTTGAAAAAGCTCTCATAAATGGTCTTAAAAATCGGATAGATATTTAAGATGATCAGACCAAGCATTGTAGGAAGAATGAACGCCCATCCCCAGATGAATTCATTCCGCGCCTGACTGGTACCTTTTTTTGGATTTGCCACGGTTCTCACTCCTTCTTATCGTAAAATTCTGTTGCTGATTTGAACGGAAAACTGCCGCACATCTGCATACCTGTTGTGACTTCTGCGGTTATCACATGATCGGAATCTTTTCTGCGGCAGCTTTCCTGTTTCTTATTTTTTATGAATGGTTTTGCTGAATATTAATTAATAGGACTCTTCTGCGATGGCATCGTTCATAATAGTAACGATATTCTTGCATGCATCATCCATGCTTTCTTCATCATTCCATGGTTTCTTCAGTTCTTCGCACATTGGGTTCCACCATGCAAGTGTTGCATTTGTGTGTGGTCTGAATACGATATTGTCCATTGCATCCATGTATGGCTGTAAGTTGAAGCAGTCAACACTGTTAACCCATCCATCGGACATTCCTTCGTAAGCTGCCATTGTTACACCAAGGTCAGCCTGTTTCTGCTGCATATCTTTTGTACCGAACCACTCAATAAGCTGGAAAGCTTCGTCCGGCATATCTGTGTTTGCAGATGCTGCCCATCCAAGACCATTGTAAATAGATACGCTCTCTCCTGTTTCAGCATCTTTCGGAAGTCTTGCCACATCACAGTGCTCTTTGATGTAATCGTTGTCTTTGAAAGCAGATACCATCCAGGATCCCTGAGAAATCATAGCTACCTTGCCAGATCCGAAGAGTACGTCTGTACCTGTTTCGGACATTGTAGATGCAGGAGGCATTACATTTTTAACGCATTTGTCAACGAATTCCATTGCTTTGATAGTGTTTGGATCATCAAAACCGGATTTGTTGTCATCTGTCAGTACACGTCCGCCCATGGAGTAAACAATATTCATCCATGTATCCTGCTCGTTAGACGGGTTTGCTGCGAAACCATACTGGCTTCCGTCTTCTTTTGTAAGTTTTTCTGCAATGTCATAGAATTCATCCCATGTCCAGCTTCCGTCCGGATAATCGATTCCTGCTTCATCAAACATATCTTTGTTGTACCACATAGCAATTGTATCGATGTCCTTCGGTACTGCGTATGTTTTTCCGTCCCACTGATACATTTCTTTGATATCTTTCGGGAATTTGTCCATTTCCAGTTTGTCGCTGTCTGCAATCTTGTCTGTCAGATCAAGTAAGATATCATTGGACATGTATCTTACAGCTTCATTGGAATGCATCCAGAATACGTCCGGCATGTCTCCGCCTGATGCACCTGCTTCAAGAAGTGTCCAGTAGCTGCTCCACTCTACTACCTGAAGTTCAGTTTTGATTCCGGTCTCTTTTGTAAACTCATCCATGATCTCCTGAAGTCCGGCTTTCTGTCCGTTATCCCAGATTGCAACTGTCAGAGTTTTGTCTTTCGCCTGTGCGCTTACTGGTGCAAGTGCAGTAACTGTCATAGCACCGATCACTGTTGCGACTGTGAGTTTTTTCATGTTTTTTCTCATATACATCCTCCTTTATTCGTCGTTTCGACGTGTTCCTTGTGATTCTTATTATACGTTTTTGTCTATTTTTTTAAATGGACTAATGAAATGAATTTATGTCATAATCGTTATGGAAAAACCGCTGAATTTATGGTAAAATGTCAACAACGACTTGAATTTATGCGTATTTGCAGGATATCAGTCCTTATGTCTTTATATCAACAATATCTGCAATCAAAGAAAATAGAAAAAGGAATTACCCAAATGCCAAATGTAAAATATACGGACAGCGCTACTTTCCGCTGTCTTGAAAACCTGAAAGAGGGCTCCCTTGATATCAGTCTGATCCATACGGGCAAAGAACACTGCCCGCCCGGACATATCTGTTCCATGCCAAGAGATGAGTTCATCATCCATTTTGTGCTGGACGGTACCGGATTCTATTCTGCCGGAGGTCAGACCTGGAGCCTTACTCCCGGACAGATGTTTGTAATTTATCCAAATGAACCAGTCACATACGGTGCTGATGAAACCAATCCCTGGACTTATGCCTGGATTGGTTTTCGCGGAATCCGAGCTCACTCAATGGTAAAAGAATGTGGATTTTCCAAAAATCAATTAGTACTTCCTGCACCGGATCAGAAAATAATCCTGAAACACATCGATTATATGCTGAATCATAAGCAGCTTTCCAAAGCCAATGATCTAAGGCGCCAGGCTTATCTGATCCTGTTGTTAGCCGAGCTTGCCGACTTTCATGAAAAACAGTCTGCACAGAACAAAAAAAATGCCAAATATGCTTATAGCACCAGTGTTTACGTGGAGCTTGCCATTGAATATATTAAAGATATGTATCAAAGAGGAATCGGCATCTCTGATATTGCAGATAATATCGGAATCAGCCGTGCCTATCTGAACAGTTCCTTTCAGAAAGAGCTTGGAATGTCGGCACAGACCTTCCTCATTGATTATAAGATGCATAAAGCAGCCAATCTTCTGGTCAGCACCAGTCTGTCTGTTAAAGAGATTGCTAATAATGTGGGCTATGAAGACCAGCTTGTTTTTTCAAAAGCTTTTAAGAAGAAGTTTGGAATGAGTCCGAAGAATTATAAGACTCATAAAGAAATGATGGATAAATTTAACGAAAAGCAGGTAGACCATCCCGTGTGATCGTTCTGCCTGCTTTTTGTTGATTTTTTATTTCTGTCTATTGCTTTTCGCAACCTCCATAAGGAGCTTATCTGATTCGGTTATTATTTTGCAGTTAAAACATAAATTCTGGACTCATAGTCTGTGCATGGTTCGTCTTCACTTGTAGGTTCACCTGCTGTACAGTCTGTGGTGAGCAGTCCCAGATTCATCAGCTCATCCCCGTAGTTTTCTGTTCCATTATACTCATTTCTGTAGATAAGATCCGGATCCAGTCCCTGAAGCCGTACTCTGGTAAAATCTGCGTTTACTACATTTCTCTCCCTGTACCAGAATACCAGCGCTGTCTTTTTGTCCTCACTGACTGTCATCCACGCTGTTTCATTGCCCTCAAAAGGACTTTTCAGTCTGTAAAAAGTTCCAAACTGGATCAGTTCTCTGTATTCTTTCATAAAAGTGATCTGCTGTTTTACTTCACTGATTTCCTCATCAGACAGTTTATTCAGATCCAGCTCATATCCGAAAGTTCCAAAATAAGCTACATTTGCTCTTGTATGTAATGGAGTTTTGCGGTTTAACTGATGGTTTGGCACTACAGAAACATGACTTCCCATGGAACTTACGGGATAACACATACTTGTGCCGTACTGGATTTTCACACGCTCTGCCGCATCTGTATCATCACTTGTCCATCCCTGTGGCGCATAATAAAGGATTCCCGGATCAAAACGTCCGCCGCCGCTTGCGCAGGACTCAAAGAGAATCTGCGGAAATGCAGTATTTAACCGCCCATACAGATCATAAATTCCGAGAATATATCTGTGGAACACTTCTCCCTGACGGTCTGCAGGAAGTGCAGCTGAATAACATTCTGTAATACTTCTGTTCATATCCCATTTGATGTAGGAAACCTTTGCTTCTGAGAGGATTTTGTACATCATCTCATAAATACAGTCCACCACTTCTTTTCTGGAGAAGTCCAGCACATACTGATTTCTGCCATGACAGGAATGCCTCTGGGGTGTCTGCAGGATCCAGTCCGGATGTGCACGGTAAAGATCGGAATCCTTATTCACCATCTCCGGCTCAAACCATAGACCAAATTTCATACCCATCTCTTCAATCCTGTCTGCAATTCCCTTGATTCCCTGCGGAAGACGCTCTCTGTTTGCCGCCCAGTCACCAAGTCCTGCATAATCGTTGCTTCGTGCACCGAACCATCCGTCATCCAGCACAAATAATTCAACACCACATTCCTTTGCCTTTGCAGCAATTTCCACCAGACGGTCCTCTGTAAAATCAAAATAAGTAGCTTCCCAGTTATTGTTAAGGATTGGCCTGGGACGGTCTCTCCAGTAACCTCTTGCCAGTCTCTTCTGATATAATTTATGGAAAGTCTGGCTCATTCCATTCAGACCCTTATCAGAAAATACTACTACTGCTTCCGGAGTCTGAAAGCTCTCACCACAGTCCAGCTTCCAGTCAAAATTCTGCGGATTGATTCCCACAGTGATGCGGGTTGTATCATGAGTATCCACCTCTGCCTGCATTCTGTGATTTCCGCTGTAGATCAGGCTGAATCCCATCACTTCTCCTGCATTTTCTGTTGCTGACGGACGTCGGAGCACAATAAAGGGATTATGTTCATGGGAAGAATTTCCTCTGATGCTTCCCACAGACTGGATTCCCTGCTCTAATCTGCGTTCTTTCACATGACGTTCTCTGGACCATGCACCTGAAAACTGCATCCACACATAATCCTTGTCCGGCAGATCAAGGCTGAGGCTCATTGCATTTAACAGATGTACTGATGATGTACCCTCGTTTGTAAATCTGGCACTTCTGGTGATGATCCCCCTCTGTGTAAAAATAGTATAAAGCAATTCCAATACCATTCCTGTTACTTCATCTTTCAATTTTACACATAAGGTCTGGGCTTCTTCGTCTTTCTCAGTATATGTAGCCGGAAGCCCCTGAAGTTTTGGTTTTCCAGCTGCAATTGTATAACTTACATAAGTAAAATCAGAAATCCTGCTGCCGTTTTCCTGAAGGATCTCCATTGCCGGATAACGGTAATCAGAACTACCATACACCGGATATTCCAGTTTCAGATGCTCCAGCGAAAATTTGCGATTTCCCTCATAAACACAGGCTGTCATTGGTCGCTGCTTCATCTCAAGAAGATATGAAAAATCTTCTCTGTCATGGATTCTTTTCCCCAAATAGAGATTTCCAAGATGTCCATTTGGAAGTACGGTCATAATATAACTGATTTCATTGTTGTATAAATGGAATGTCTTTGAACTTTCGTGATAAATAATCATAATTTTCCTTTCCGCATATCTGTTATTCGCTGATAATTCCAGAAAATAATGCAATTCAGATTACATTACTCTTTCATATCATTTAAGAAAACAGTCTGTCAAGTGGATGTTTATTATAATGCCAGTGAACACTCATCAATCTTCTTTAATTCCTCTTCACTAAACGGTGCACTGTCAAGCACTTTCAGGTTCTCAAGAATCTGCTGCGGACGGGATGCCCCGATGAGAACGCTGGTTACGATTCCGTCGCGGAGAATCCATTTCAGTGCCATCTGAGCAAGACTTTCCCCTCTCTCTGCTGCAATTGCATTCAGACTGCGGATACTGTTAAGACGTTCCTCACTGAACTGATCTGCATGGAGAAAACGTCCGTCTGTGTTGACACGGCTGTCCTTCGGAATTCCGTTCAAATAACGGTCAGTAAGCATTCCCTGTGCCAGAGGACTAAAAGAAATAATCCCCTTTCTCTTCTCTGCAGCAGCCTGCTTCAGACCATTTTTCTCAATCGTTCTGTTAAAAATATTATATGAATTCTGATTAATGATAAACGGACAGTGCAGTTCCTCCAGAATATCTGCGGCGCGTTTCATTGTCTCACCATCATAGTTGGAAATTCCAACATACAATGCCTTTCCGCTTCTGACAATCTGTGCCAGAGCCTCCATGGTCTCCTCGAGAGGAGTCTCCGGATCCATTCTGTGATGATAGAAGATATCTACATAATCCAGGCCAAGACGTTTCAGGCTCTGGTCAAGACTGGCGATCAGATACTTACGGCTTCCCCAGTTTCCATAAGGTCCCGGCCACATATCATAGCCCGCCTTTGTGCTGACGATCAGCTCATCTCTGTATGCAGAAAATTCCTCTCTCAGGATTTTTCCAAAATTTTCCTCCGCACTTCCAGGCTGTGGGCCATAGTTGTTTGCAAGGTCAAAATGTGTAATTCCATTATCAAATGCTGTGAAGCACATCTGCTTCATATTCTCATAAACACCGGTGTCTCCGAAATTATGCCATAACCCCAGAGATAACTCCGGCAGCATCAGCCCACTGGCACCACAGCGGTGGTATTTCATAGTTTCATAACGTTTTTCATCTGCCTGATACATAAGATAATTCCTCCCTCTTCGTACAGTATGTCGAATCCGAATATTATTGTTATCATTCTCTATCGAAATAACTGTGCCACTCGCTCGTCTACGCAATTAATATAGTTATTTACGCAACAATGTACTTGATTTACTCTTTCTCTGTAATCATACATCCTGTTCCAATTATTTTCAATAAATGTTATTAGCATTATTTAAAAAAGCCACCTTCTGACTGAAAATGGCTTTTTTAATAAACTATATTAAATTCCTTTAAAGCTAAAAGAGAATTCCATCTTTCCGTCTGCATTCAGCAGATATTCCTGATGGGTATATGCTCCCCAGCTGTCATCGCCGCCGATTCCCATCTGTCCTTTGGCTACGCGTACTACTGTGTAATGAATCTGTGGGAGTTCATATGGATGCATGGCATTTTCCATCTCATGTGGAGTGTATGGGAGTGCAGAGAACATCATTGGTTCTTCAGCCATCTCAAAGTACATTCCTCTGCCCTTGCGGTCTGTGACCTTCGCCCAGCGTACTTCCTCTTTTGCTCCACATTCCTGCGGTACCATGTATCTTGCTATGTTGTCCACAATTTTATTCTGGTAAATGCCCAGTTTTGCACCTTTTTTGCGATCTGCATAGGTCTCAGCTTCGCCCAGTCCATACCACTGAACATTGTCGTAATCTGCATTGAATTTGAAAATCACCCCAAATTCCGGCATATCACCAAGTTCTTTTACAGGATCATAAGTTAAAGTTGTCTTCACTTTTCCATCTCCGAATACTTCGTAGGTGAGCTGACACTCACTGGCTGGTGTGGTTGGCATCAGATAGGTAAAAGTTACTTTTACAGAGTGGTCTGTTTCTTCTGTCTGTGGTGAATTGGATGGACCGTATGCACCTTTTCTGTATTCTTTATGACTTAAATACATACTGGCGACTTTCCACTGTGCGTAGCGCATCTGCATAAGATTTCCACAGTCATTGTCTGTTGGTGCGCGCCAGAAGTTTGGTTTCGGGATTGCCTCGATCATCTCTTTGCCCGCATATCTGTAAGAAACCAGACCACCATTGAGGACGGAGAACATTACTTCAAAGTGCTCGCCGCGGACACCAATGTTGTGTGTGCTTCGGATGATCTGTGGCTTCTTTACAAACGCATCTGATACACATACATCTTTTTCCGCTGTAATCGCTGTTTCTGCTGAATCTGATTTTCCATCCGGAACATCCTCTTTCACCTGATATACATACTGTCCAAACGCGATCTCATGGCCTGCAGATGCCCACACTTTTTCCTCTTTCAGATGGAAGGAAACAGTGACTGTATATTCTCCGACTGCTTCAGCCTTTCCAAAAGGCAGTTTATATTCTTTCGTACTCAATGGCTCAACTGCTGTTTCCAGTGCTTCTGTACAAATCACTTTTCCATTCTTTGCAAGTATTACCTTACAGTCAAAAGTATTTGTGTTTACAAACAGATTCTTGTTAATCACTTTTACTGTATCCGCAGTTACTTCTGCAGTAATATTCTGATAATTAAATTTCACTTCCTGCATCTTCGGAGATGGCTCTCTGTCACCGCCATATGCGATTCCGTTACCGCTGAAATTATAGTCTGTAGGGCGTTCTCCGAAATCGCCACCATATGCCTGGAACTCTTTGCCATAGCGGTCTTTCTTATAAATAGACTGGTCAATGTAATCCCAGATAAATCCGCCCTGATATTTGGGCTCTGTATCTGTCAGGTCAGTATATTTGTGCATGGCACCGCAGGAATTTCCCATGGCATGTGTGTACTCACAGCAGATAAACGGTTTACTGTCATCCTTTGCCAGAAACTCTTTGATTGCTTCTACAGACGGATACATCTGGCTTTCCATATCACTGGTATCATTATAACTGCGGTCATGGAAAAGTCCCTCATAATGTACCAGACGGGTAGAATCATTCTTACGGAAAAGCTGAGACATTTCATAGATATCTTTTCCGCCAAAAGATTCATTTCCACAGGACCAGATCAGGATTGCCGGATGATTCTTGTCTCTCTGATACATGGAGTTGGCACGGTCAAGCATCATATCCAGCCATTCCGGTTTGTTGTGAGGAACAACATGCGTATAATCCTTTGTAAATTCCGCCACATCCCAGGAACCATGGGATTCCAGGTTTGTCTCATCGATCATATAAATACCATATTCATCACAAAGCTGATAGATCAGTGATGTATCCGGATAATGACAGGTACGAATGGCATTGATATTATTCTGCTTCATAATGCGAAGATCCTTGCGGAGTTCTTCCTCTGATACATGTCTGCCGCTGACAGAACTGAACTCATGACGGTTTACACCCTTAAACACAATACGCTTTCCGTTCAGAGTCATAATGCCGTTCTTCATCACGAAACGGCGGAATCCAACCTTCTGAGGAATCACTTCCTGAATATTTCCTGCTTCGTCATAAAATTCAATTGTAAGATCATAAAGCTGCGGATCTTCTGCGCTCCATAATTTGGGATTATTGATTTTCCATGCAAAGCTGTTCTGTACAGTCTTGCTGCTATTTGTTTTCTGAATATAAAATGCCTCTGCATCGGCTTCTTCATTTCCAGCTTCTGTAAGAGATTTTTTCTCTTCCAGCACACATTCTCCATCTTGCTCAAGTCTGAAAGCAATGCTTCCTTTTCCCCATGTCTTTACCTTAATTTCAAGATCTGCTACATCCAGATTCTCTTCCGGGATTGCACGGATCTGGAGATCATATGCATGGGTATCCGGAACTGTATAAAGATACACATCTCTGTAAATTCCGGAGAAACGGAAGAAGTCCTGATCTTCGCACCAGCTGCTAGAGGTCCATTTGAATACCTGTGCTGCCAGCTTATTCTGTCCATCTTTAAGATAATCTGTCAGTTCAAATTCAGATGGGGTGAAAGAATCCTCACTGTAGCCAACAAAGGCTCCATTCAGCCACAATGCAAGCCCGCTCTCTGCTCCCTGGAAAGAAATAAACAACCTCTTTCCCTTCATATGTTCCGGCACTGTAAAATATTTCACATAGCTTGCAACCGGATTAAATCTCTCAGGAATCTGACCCGGATAAATTTCCTCATGTCCTTCCCATGGATACTGGACATTGGCATACTGCGGTGCATCATACCCTTCCATCTGGATATGTGCAGGTACATGAATGTCATCCCAGTCATAACAGCAATACTCTTCCTTCTCAAATCCCTGAACTGTACTTTTGTAATTACGCGCATAATGAAACTTCCATAAACCGTTCAGACTGTAACGGAAAGAAGTTTCTGTCCCATCCTGCACAGCAGCCTGCATTTCATTCCCATTTCTATAATACACATGATCTGAATGAGCTTCCATTCGGTTATCGCAGAAATACTGTGGATCTTTTACCAGTGAATAATCAAATGCCTTCATACTCTTATGTTCTCCTCATGATTTGTTTTTTTATAACTGTTCTCTCTGCCTGCAATATTACATTTCGCCATGCATTTGTAAAATACTTCCAGCAAAATACTTTATATATGACTTTTTTCATAAAAATATCTTATACGATATTGCCAACAGCCAGTTATCTTTTATAAACAAAATTATAACATTATACCAATCCGCATAGTTTGCATATTTGACTATATAATATTCATTTTCGACTTTTATAGATTGATCCTTCGCAGCATTTTCTCAGCCTGCACAACACTCTCCCGGAAGAGGAATAATCGGACTTCTCTTTTATCCGAAAACTCCCTATACAAAAAAGGCAGGTGATCTTCACCTGCCCCACAATAGCACTGCATTTATTCAGCCTTCCGCTATCTTATTCCCCTTTAGTTTCCTTCTCTGCCATTCTTGAAAACACCATCTCATATCCGTCATTTCCATAATTCAATGAACGATTCACACGACTGATCGTTGCTGTGGAAGCTCCGGTTTTCTCCGAAATATCAAGATAGGTTCTCTTGTCCATCAGCATCTTGGCAACCTCAAAACGCTGTGATAAGGAAAGAAGTTCATTGATCGTGCATACATCCTCAAAAAAAGTATAGCACTCTTCTTTATCCTTCAGGCATAAAATCGCTTCAAAAAGCTGATCTACAGCCTCTGTTCTGATTTTTTTACTCATTTTCATGCTCCTTTTAGAACTCTGTACTTCACTGGACGGACATTTGTCTTTAAAATGTCCGTGTTATATTTCTAACAGTGATATTTTACCACGTTAAATTATAGGAAGCAAGCCTTTAACCTAAAAGAAATTACAGATTTTTTTATTTTCTCACAAAAACCTCTTTTGAAGAGTAAGGCAGATAAAATCATCCTCTTTGTGACGCAGCTCTACACCAAATAACTGCTTCTCAGTTTATCAGAATTTACGATTCACATACTCCCTGATTGCATCCGCAGACCGGTTAAGAACCAGCTCCTCCGGAAAATCCAGTTTCTCCAGCAGATCTCTCGCCAGATCAAACTCCCCGATCAGAAGATCAAAATGGGCATCACTGTCCATCACCACCGGAACCTGATATTTCTTACACAGATTCAGCATCACAGTATCATTTTCCACAGCATTCTCACGAGTACATTCCGGATCCATAGAATGATTATTCAGTTCCAGAACCTTCCCATATTCCTTCGCACCCTGAACCAGTGCCTCATAATCGATCTCATATCTCCCGTCATCCGGATGCCCGATAATATTTACATACGGATTCTTCATTACATTCAGATAGCTTTCTGTATTCTCCTGTCTGGACGCAGGCTTCATACAGGGAGTATGCAGACTGGCAATCACCACATCCATATTGGAAAGCGTTTTCTCATTCAGATCCACAGTCCCCTGCGCATCCAGAATATTCACCTCGGATCCCAGCAGCAGCTGAATCCCATACATCTCTCTTGGAACAACCTTAAGATTGTTAAAATAAAACTTATGACAAGTCCCCGGCATACTCGGCGCATGTTCCGTAATCCCCAGAACCTCCAGTCCCTTCTCAGAAGCTGCCTTCGCCATCTCCCTCAGAGAACAATAAGCATGCCCACTGGCCACAGTATGCGTATGCAGATCCAGCACAGAATTATATCTCATAACAAACCTCTCCTCACTTCGACAAATATTTATCCCTAATTATACGACCATTTCCTAACATCCCGCAAGTATTTTACACTTCAAAATACTGAGACATCATCACTCCCCTGACAGACTCCCTACATCTTTTCCTTCTTTATTTCATATACTATTACATCAGCTTATAACTATCCCACAATCTCCCCAAAACATATTAACATCCATATCTGCATATTTTTGATAATTTATAAGGAGTATCTTTGCATGAAGCGGACTTTAATATTTTTTGAAATATTATGCATGATTTTTTTCCTACTCTTTTCTTCTGCTGACAAACGCACACAGTTCCTTATTTCACTGGCAGGTCCCGGTATGCTTTCCCTTGTAAAACAGGCATCTGCAAAAGCTACAGCTTTTGAGGATTTTTCAACTGACACCATTGCCGGGATTCCCGTTGAAGAACCTCCCAGAATCGCATTGACCTTTGATGACGGTCCCAATGCCCGGTATACCCCCATACTTCTGGATGGATTAAAAAAAAGAAACATCCGGGCATCTTTCTTTCTGATAGGCGAGAACATTGAAGGAAACGAAGACATACTCCTGAAAATGCGAAAAGACGGACATCTTATCGGAAATCACACCTGGGATCATGTACAGCTTGACAAGATCCCGGCGGAGAAGGCCCGACTGGAAATTGAAAAAACAAATAACAGAATCTATGAAGCTTCCGGAATTTACCCTTCTTATGTGCGACCGCCTTTCGGCGCATGGATCAAGGATATGGAACTTTCTGTCACCATGCTTCCCGTATTCTGGGATGTAGACACCCTGGACTGGAAAAGCAAAAACATCGATTCTATCCTGTCTATCGCCCAGAAACAGGTGCATGACGGTTCTATCATCCTGATGCATGACGGCTATCAGACATCTGTGGATGCAGCCCTGAAAATCGCTGATCTTTTTACTGAAAAAGGCTATGTTTTTGTCACTGCAGACCAGCTCCTGCTCACATAAAAGATTTGCTTTTTCCTGCCTGATTCGTTATACTGTTATACAAAGCTTGTACAGATTTCTCTGTAGCAGGATTATCCGCAGAGTATGCTGTACATCATTATATACAAAAGGAGTAATTAAACGAATGGACAGACTATTTAACATGGACAACAAATTCTTCACCGTCATGGGACGCGTGGCTGATCTTATTATGCTTAATGTGGTCTTTCTGATCTGTTGTCTGCCGATCGTGACTATTGGTGCGTCACTGACTGCACTCCACTATGTCACACTGAAAATGGCACGTAACGAAGAATCTTATATTATCAGAAGCTTCTTCAAATCCTTTAAGCAGAACTTCAAACAGGCAACTGTCATCAATCTTATCATGCTTGCAGTTGCAGCTATCCTTTACATGGATCTGCGTATTGTAGGTAATATCGGCGGAACAATGTCTCAGGTATTGTATATCGTTTTCTTTGCATTTGCTATCCTTTATATGATGGTATTTCTGTATATTTATCCGGTGCTTGCCAAATTCTACAACTCCATCAAAAACACCTTCCGCAATGCATTCCTGATGGCTATCCGTCATCTTCCATATACAGTCCTGATGGCAGTCATCACTCTGTTACCTGCAGGCGTGTTTTTTATCAAAAGTTTCCGCATACAGTCCATGGCCATCATGCTCCTGTGCATGTTTGGATTTGCACTGGAGGCATTTATCAACGCACATTTTCTGGTAAAGATTTTTGATAATTATATTCCGGCTGATGCAGATACCCAGAATACAGACCTTCAGAACGGAAACTCTGCTGAAACTTCATCAGCAGAAAATGATCACACAGTATGACCAAATGGGGAGAGAAACCCTACCACTCTCTGGACTATATGCTGAGAGAGCGGTTTGGAGAAAAGGTTTATAAGGTCACGCTAAATGGCGGCATGTCCTGTCCCAACAGGGACGGTAAGATTGGAACCCGCGGCTGCATCTTCTGCAGCGCAGGAGGAAGCGGAGATTTCGCTGCAGATGCCGCACTTTCCATCACTGACCAGATAGAAAGCCAGATCAGTATCCTTTCACAGAAACGTCCGATTCATAAATATATTGCCTATTTCCAGGCGTACACAAATACCTACGCACCTGTGGAATATCTGGAGAAAATTTTTACAGAAGCAATCTCTCATCCAAAGATAGTTGCTCTTTCCATCGGCACCAGACCAGACTGCCTCAGTCCTGAAATCGTGACACTTTTGTCCCGGTTAAATAAACAGAAACCTGTCTGGATTGAACTTGGACTTCAGACGATCCATGAGTCCACTGCCAGGTATATCCGAAGGGGATATCCTCTCTGCGTTTTTGATGATGCCGTAAAACGCCTGCGAAAAGAAAATATCGAAGTAATCGTGCATACAATCCTCGGATTGCCCGGTGAAAACACAGCAGATATTCTGGAAACTATGGAATACCTCAACCATATGGATATTCAGGGAATCAAACTGCAGTTACTTCATGTGCTTCGCGGCACTGATCTGGCAGCAGATTACGAGAAAGGACTGTTTCAGACTTACGAACGGGATGAATACATCTCTCTCCTTATAAACTGTCTGGAACATCTCAGACCGGATATGGTTATACACCGCATCACAGGCGACGGCCCCAAAGATCTGCTGATCGCACCACTGTGGGCAAGCCGTAAACGTGAAGTATTAAATATGCTGCATCACAGGATGAAAGAAGAACAAAGCTACCAGGGAAGACTGTTTTCACACTAAAAGATTCTCTGCTACTCTATGCAAAGGAGGGATAAAATGGCAACACCATTCACAGTTTACAAATTAATCGTGTTATACATGCTTCAGAATACCGAAAATACCCTGACAAATTCGCAGATTTCAGAATTTATCCTGGACCGGGAATATACAAACTATTTCCATCTCCAGCAGGCAATCTCAGAACTGGTAGAGGCAGAACTGATCACCATGGACACCCGTTCCAATGTCTCCCATTACCGGATTACCGAAGATGGCATAAAGACTCTCTCCTTTTTCCAGAAAGATCTCTCTCCTGAGATCAAACAGGAAGTCAGAGAATACCTGAAATCTACCGGCTTCAAAGCCCAGGAGCGAATCGTCACTCCTGCCGATTATTACATCACCAAACAGGGAACCTATTCTGTAAGATGCCAGCTCATCGAAAAGGGCAACTCCCTCATCGACCTGAACATCGCAGCTCCTAACCTTGAGGCAGCACAGTCGATCTGTAAAAAATGGTCCACACATTACCAGGAAATATACGGTAAAATAATGGAAGAGCTCTTATAATGCTCTTCCTTTTTATTTCCTAATCTTTACAAAAAAACAGGGATACGTTATACTAAAACAAATATACGTTCTATAGCACTCCTCGTAAATAATGTATATTGATTAAGAGACTTGCTATAATTTGTCAGAAATGCTTTATGTTACTATAAACACGAAATGAAATGTGACTGTTTTATCATCATATTCTATGGAGAAAAAACTATGGATTTATTTGAATACGCCAAATCAAAAACCCTGGACCAGGAATCCCCTCTGGCATCCAGACTACGCCCCACAACTCTGGATGAAGTTGTAGGACAGCAACACATCATCGGAAAAAATACCTTATTATACAGAGCTATCAAAGCTGACAAACTGACCTCCGTCATCTTCTACGGCCCTCCCGGAACCGGCAAGACCACCCTGGCAAAAGTAATCGCCAACACTACCAGTGCAGAATTCACCCAGATCAACGCCACTGTAGCAGGCAAAAAAGATATGGAAGCAGTTGTAAAAGAAGCCCAGCAAAACCTGGGTATGTACGGCAAAAAAACAATCCTCTTCATAGACGAGATCCACCGCTTCAACAAAGGCCAGCAGGACTATCTCCTCCCATTCGTAGAAGACGGAACCATCATCCTCATCGGTGCCACAACAGAGAATCCATACTTCGAAGTCAACGCTGCTTTAATCTCCCGTTCCATCATCTTCGAACTGAAATCCCTGGAGATCTCCGAAGTCAAAGAACTCATCCTTCGCGCAGTCAACGACAAAACAAAAGGAATGGGAAACTATAAAGCCCGGATAGATGAAGACGCCCTCGACTTCCTTGCAGACATGGCAGGCGGCGACGCCAGAAATGCCCTCAATGCCATCGAACTGGGCATCCTCACTACCCCCCGTAGCGAAGACGGTCTCATCCACATCACCTTGGATGTGGCATCTCAGTGCATCCAGAAACGCGTCGTCCGCTACGACAAAAACGGAGACAACCACTACGACATCATCTCCGCCTTCATCAAAAGCATGCGTGGCTCAGACCCTGACGCAGCAGTCTACTACCTTGCAAAAATGCTCTACGCCGGAGAAGACGTCAAATTCATAGCCCGAAGAATCATGATCCTCGCCTCCGAAGACATCGGAAACGCCGATCCACAGGCCCTCTGCGTAGCAGTCGCCGCAGCCCAGGCAGTAGAACGCGTAGGAATGCCCGAGTCCCAGATCATCCTCTCTCAGGCAGTCACCTACATGGCCTGCGCCCCCAAAAGCAACTCCGCAGTCAACGCCATCTTCGCTGCCATGGACTCCGTCAAACGCACAAAAACCACAGTCCCGCCACACCTCCAGGACGCCCACTACGGCGGCCACGAAAAACTGGGCCACGGCATCGGCTACAAATACGCCCACGACTACCCAAACCACTACGTACACCAACAATACCTCCCCACCGAAATCCAGGGAGAACACTTCTACGAACTCTCCGAAATGGGCTACGAGAAAACCTTAAAAGAATACCAAACCAAAATCAAATCCCAGTCTTAATAAAAAAATCCGGCAGAAATACTTTTCTGCCTGGATTTTTTTATTCCTACACAATTTACTTCCACACCCAAAATCCCCAGACATACATTTATTTCCTATAACCAATACACAGCTCAGAAAAATAGTTTATTTTATGTGCATTTGCAGGTATCTTAGATATTCTTAGGTAAAAAAAATCTACGTTATGAGCCGGCTGTCTCACTGTCTGAGCGAAGTTTGCAACGAAGCGAGTTTGAGAAGCCGGCTCATGCCCTTAGCAGATTTTTTTCACCTTAGAATATCTTAGATGCCGAAACCGCACATAAAATAAACTATTTTTCTGCGCGTCCCCCATACAAAAAAAAGCAGCCCCCAAAAAAGAGAGACTGCCCTTTTCATCATTTAATTCCCATAACGTTCATCTGCGCCAAAATCGCATCCACACATTTCTCAAATCCAAGCTTTCCTGCATTCAGACACAGATCATAATTCGTCGCATCACTCCAGTCCCCACCGGCAAATTTACGATAATAATCCTGCTTTCTCTTATCATCCCTACGAAGAAACTTCTCAATCTCCTCATCACTGCCGCTGATCTTCTCTCTGGACTTCTCCACACGAAACTCCCAGGGTGCATGAATAAACACTCTCAAAGTATTCGGTCTGTCCTTAAACACATAATTCACACAACGCCCAACGATCACACAGGATTCCTTCTCTGCCAGATCCGTTGCAATCTTCGCCTGATAATTAAAAATATTCTCATCAGAAACAAACCCCTTCTGATCCGGTGCGATCAGATCTCCTTTATATAACCCTGTCTTATTAAACAGAGATGCCTTCACACTGGAGCCTTCTTCCACCTGTCCAAAAAGCTTCACATCAATCCCGCTCTCATCAGAAGCCATCTGAATGATCTGCTTGTCATAGAAAGAAACTCCCAGTTTCTCTGCCAGCATCTTACCGACGGTACGTCCGCCACTTCCATACTGTCTCGCAATGGTAATTACAAAATTCTCCATAAAATCCCTCCTGTTTACTCTCCAAGATAAGCTTTCTGAACAGATTCATCATGAAGAAGATCACTTGCCTTACCTTCCAGTGTAATCCTTCCGGTCTCAAGGACATAAGCTCTGTCAGCAATAGAAAGAGCCTTCTTCGCATTCTGCTCAACCAGAAGAACCGTTGTTCCACTCTCACTTACCTCTTTAATGATATCAAAGATCTCATTTACAAAGATCGGTGAAAGGCCCATGGACGGCTCGTCCATCAGAATGATCTTCGGCTGGCTCATCAGCGCACGTCCCATGGCGAGCATCTGCTGCTCACCACCACTTAAGGTACCTGCAGTCTGATTCTGACGTTCCTTCAGACGCGGAAAACGTTTATATACTTTCTCAATGGTCGCATCAATCTCATTTTTATCAGATCTTGTAAAAGCACCCATCTTCAGATTCTGAAGAACAGTCATATTTGCAAACACACGTCTTCCTTCCGGAACATGTGCCATACCCATTGTTACGATCTTGTGAGGCGGAACCTTTGTGATATCCTGTCCGTCATAAATAATATGTCCTGATTTTGCCCGGAGAAGCCCTGTCACTGTATGCAGGGTAGTTGTTTTACCTGCACCGTTTGCACCGATCAGAGCAATAACTTCACCTTCATTTACAGAGAAAGAAACACCCTTCAATGCCTGAATCATCCCATAATAAACCTGTATGTCCTGTACTTCCAGTAATGCCATCTGTCTCTCCTCCTATTCTCCAAGATATGCCTTGATAACTTCCGGATCATGGAGCACATCTGAAGTCTTGCCCTGTCTCAGAACATGACCGAAGTTCAGTACAGTCAGCTCCTCACAGATACCTGAAACCAGCTTCATATCATGCTCGATCAGAAGAATGGTCATATCAAAGTTATCACGAACAAAACGGATGGTATCCATCAGTTCCTCAGTTTCATTGGGGTTCATACCTGCAGCCGGCTCATCCAGAAGAAGAAGCTTCGGCTTTGTTGCCAGTGCTCTGGCAATCTCCAGCTTTCTCTGTTTACCATAAGGAAGGTTGGATGCAAGGATATCTGCCTCTTTGTCCAGATCAAACACTTTAAGAAGCTTCATTGCTTCCTCATTCATGGTTTTCTCAACCTTAAAGTATTTCGGAGTATGTACAATACCTGTAAAAAGGCTGTATTTATCATGATTGTGAAGTCCTGCCTTTACATTGTCCAGCACACTCATCTGATGGAACAGACGGATATTCTGGAATGTTCTGGCGATTCCTGCCTTGTTGATATCAATGGTACTCTTTCCGGTGATATCCTGTCCGTCCAGATTGATGATTCCCTCGTCCGGCTTATACACACCTGTAAGAAGGTTAAAGATTGTAGTCTTACCTGCACCATTCGGACCGATCAGACCATAAAGCTGTCCTTTCTCGATGGAGACATGGAAATCATCCACTGCATGAAGACCGCCGAATGAAATATTTAAATGATTTACTTCCAGCAATGCCATAGCTTATGCCTCCTTTTTCTTAAATTTACTGAAAAGACGCTCTCTCATCTCGATTGCCTTAGGTGCCCAGTTGATCAGCATCATTACAATCAACACGATTGCATAGAACAGCATACGGTAATCACTGAGTCCACGCAGAAGCTCAGGAAGAAGGTTCAGAATCACTGCCGCAATAATAGAACCACGCATATTTCCAATTCCACCGAGAACTACGAATACCAGGAACATGATAGACATGTTATAACCGAAGTTCTTCGGAAGTGCTGTTAAAGTTGCAAGATTATGAGCATAAAGCACACCGCCGATACCGGCTAATGCTGCTGAGATTGCAAATGCTTTCAGTTTATACTTTGTGATATCAATACCAATTGATTCCGCTGCAATGCGGTTATCACGGATTGCCATGATCGCACGTCCGTCTCTGGAATTGATCAGGTTCAGAACTACGAATAAAGTAACCAGGATCAGAATCACACCTATAGTAAAGGTTGACTGTCTCGGTGTACCTGTGATACCCATGGCACCACTGATGATCATTTTTCCACCAGGCTCCATTCCAAGAGACATCTGGTCTTTCATGGAAAAATGGATTCCGTTGCTGTCAATTCCTACATAAAGCACATTGATGATATTCTTAATGATCTCACCAAATGCCAGTGTTACGATAGCAAGGTAGTCACCTTTCAGACGAAGTACAGGAATACCGATCAGGAATCCAAAGATACCTGCACATACAGCTCCGATGATCAGAGCAACGAAGAAACGAAGTCCTGCATTTGTAAATGTATCCATAGTTGCCTTTGTAAATGCTGCACTGGTGAAAGCACCGATACACATAAATCCGGCATGTCCAAGACTTAACTCACCCAGAATACCAACCGTCAGGTTCAGGGAAAGAGCCAGGATAATATATACACAAAGAGGCACCAGAAGACCCTGCATCAGGTTAGAAAGCAGATTCCCTGCGATCATTCCCTGTACGATCAGATATGCTGCAAGAACCATTCCGTATGTAATGAGATTGCTTTTTGTTGTTTTGTTTAATTTCTTCTTTTCCATGTCTGCCACCTCACACTTTCTCCTGAATGTTCTTACCAAGAATACCGGTAGGTTTCACAACCAGAACTACGATCAGAACACCGAATACAATGGCATCAGCCATCTGTGAAGAGATATAAGCTTTACCAAAAATCTCCAGGATACCCAGAACAACACCTCCGATAAAGGCTCCCGGGATAGATCCGATACCGCCAAATACAGCTGCAACGAATGCTTTGATACCAGGCATAGCACCTGTATATGGTGTCAAAGACGGGTATGCAGAGCAGAGAAGCACACCTGCGATTGCTGCAAGTCCAGAACCGATTGCAAAAGTAATGGAGATTGTTTTGTTTACGTTAATACCCATTAACTGGGCAGCGCCTTTATCCTCAGATACGGCAAGCATTGCCTGTCCTGTTTTTGTCTTGCTGATAAAGAGCATCAGACCTGCCATGATCAGGATACCACCGATAATGGTTACGATGGTTACACCAGTGATCACGATAGAACCACCTGCAAGTTTCAGGGATGGAAGACTGATCACGTTACTGAATGATTTGGTATCTGCTCCCCAGATCAGAAGGGCCACGTTCTGAAGCAGGTAGCTGACACCAATTGCTGTGATCAGAACAGCCAGAGGTGAAGCTGCATTACGCAGTGGTCGATACGCAACGCCTTCGATCACAACGCCCATGAGTGTACAGATGATAATGGACAGCAGGATGGCTAAAATCGGATTTAATCCCATGCCGCTGACTGCGACATAAACTACATAAGAGCCGACCATGATAACATCTCCATGAGCGAAGTTCAGCATTTTAGCGATTCCGTATACCATGGTATAACCAAGGGCGATGATCGCATATACACTTCCGAGGCTGATACCACTGATAAGATATGATATAAAACTACTCATAGAAGTCTTTCCTTTCTTATATTTAAATAATTTTATTGTGTGTAAAACTGGCAGATTTGCCTTTAGCGAAATCTGTCTTGTTTATTTTGCCAAAAGTAAATCTGTCATTAACGCATTAATGTAATAACGTATTAGGCAACAGGGCTGTCTGCATAATTCAGACAGCCCCGTTGGCATGCAACCATTGTCCACTCCAGGAACAATCGCATTTTATTTCTTATGAAATCTTTTCAGTTATTTCAATTTCATTATTCCATTGCTGCGTAAGCACCATCTTTGATTTCTACAGCTTTCGGAGCTTTGTTCGGCTCACCGTCTTCTGTCCATGTGATCTCGTCACCTGTAACACCTTCAAGTGTGATCTCGGTCATGCCTTTTTCAAGTGCTGCACAGATATCTGCAACATCCATGTCTGCTTTTACATCTTCTTTTTCTGCTGCTGCTTTGACTGCGTATACTGCATCATAAGCATCTGCTGCGAACTGGTTTGGTGTGTCTTTGTAAGCATCTTTGTATGCTTTTACAAAGTTCTGGGTTTTCTCATCTGTAGAATCTGCTGCAAATGGTGTAAGAAGCATCAGCCCCTCTGCAAGAGATGTATCAAAGTTTTCTACACCAAGGATACCGTCCATACCGTCGCATCCGAAGAATTTAGTTTCAAATCCCATGCTGTCTGCCTGTGCAAGGATCAGAGAAGCTTCTGTATAATAAATCGGAAGGAATACTAATTCAGCACCACCGTCTTTTGCTTTCTGAAGCTGTACGGAGAAGTCTTTATTGTTATCAGCAGTGAATGCTTCGGAAGATACGATTTCAATACCCTGATTAGCTGCTTCTGCTGTGAAGTTCTGTGTGATACCTGATGAATATACATCAGAGCTATCGTAGATAATAGCTACTTTTGTAGCAAGTTTATGCTCTCCAATGTACTGAGCTGCTGCAGTACCCTGGTTCGGGTCAGAGAAGCATACACGGAATACGTTCGGATTAGCAACACACTCTGTTGCAGATCCGGATGGAGTAAGCTGGAACATATTGTCTGCTGCTGTTTCATTTGCTACAGCTACACAAGGTGTGGAAGTAACTGTACCAACCAGGATGTTCATTCCCCAGTCTTTTAATGCGTTGTAAGCGTTCAGGGTTTTCTCAGCATCGTTTTCATCATCTTCAAATTTGAACTCTACCTGATATCCGTTGATTCCGCCGTCTTCGTTTACTTCATTGATTGCAAGCTCTGTTGCATTCTTTACAGCCTGTCCATAAATTGCTGCTGCTCCGGTTACAGGTCCGATTCCACCGATCTTAAATGTAGCATCGTCTGCAAATACAGATACAGGTGCAACTGTTGACATTACCATTGCTGCTGCCGCAGTAACACTGATGATTTTTTTCAGGTTTTTCATAATAAAATCCTCCTTATATTTTGTCAGTCCTTTCGTCCCTCTTACGGCTCATAAGATTAGCTTCCGTTACCATTCATTCCACCCGGTATATCATTTTCACCAGATTCCGCAGGTTCATTTATTATGTAGAGGAACTGAAAAGTAACAAAAAGCCAACTGGGTTCCCAGCCGGCTTTGGCTTCCACTGACACTTTAATATGTTGCTGTTTTAAATTATATCACCATATATTTGACCATGCAAGAAAAACTTTATGGAAATTTAAGATTTTTCCGTCTTTCATGGACACTTGACCGTACCGCGCACGCAATTTTATCCCATTCATCGAAAAATGCATTAAAAAAGGTACACACAGAAACCGTAACAATTTCTATGTGTACCTCAAAATTCTGATTTAATTTATCAAATCTTATGTCTCTCTAAAACCGACAATTATGCAATTGCTTTTTTAGCGATCTCAGCAAGTGCTGTAAATCCTTCTGCATCGTTTACTGCAAGTTCAGCAAGCATCTTTCTGTTGATGTCGATGTTTGCAACTTTCAGTCCGTGCATCAGTTTGCTGTAGGATAATCCGTTCATTCTTGCTGCTGCGTTGATACGAGCGATCCAGAGCTGTCTGAACTGACGTTTTTTCTGCTTTCTTCCTGCATAGGAGCTAGCAAGTGCTCTCATTACAGACTGTTTAGCAACTCTATACTGTTTGGAACGGGCTCCTCTGTAGCCTTTTGCCAGTTTTAATGTACGATTATGTTTTTTCTTTGCGTTTAATCCGCCTTTAATTCTTGCCATTTCTTAAATTTCCTCCTGTTTGTCTATCTTCAATGAATAAATGCTTCTTATAAATATGGTAATGCTTTCTTCATGCTCTTAACATTAGTAGCATCAACAACAGTAGATTTTCTCAGATTTCTTTTTCTTTTCTGAGATTTCTTTGTTAAGATATGGCTCTTATAAGCTTTATTTCTTACTAATTTTCCTGTACCTGTTTTTTTGAAACGCTTTGCTGCTGCTCTGCAAGTTTTAATTTTTGGCATTGTTAATTCCTCCTTAAACTGTATCTCTATTATATTTAACGTTTTTCCGTTAAAAACATGGTCATGCTTCTGCCTTCAACCTTCGGTGCCTTCTCCACTGTTGCCACATCTGCAAGCTGCTTTGCAAAATCATCAAGCACATGTCTGCTGCTTGCCATATGTGCCATTTCTCTTCCGCGGAAACGTAATGTTACCTTTACTCTGTCACCCTTGGAGAGGAACTTTCTGGCGGCGTTGACTTTCGTATTCAGGTCATTGGTATCAATGTTTGGAGAAAGTCGCACTTCTTTGACATCGATGGTCTTCTGCTTCTTCTTGGCTTCTTTTTCTTTTCTTGCAAGCTCATAACGGTATTTACCATAATCGATGATCTTACATACCGGCGGTTTCGCCTGCGGGGCAATTTTTACCAGGTCAAGCCCTGCCTCCTGAGCTTTGAACATTGCTTCTTTCGCGGACATGATTCCAAGCTGTTCTCCGTCCGAACCGATTAAGCGTACCTCTTTGTCTCTGATCTGTTCGTTAATCATTAAATTGCTAATTGTAGTGCACCTCCATACCTGTTAGATAGATTCTAATGACTTCTCGTCGCCCTCATTTACATAAAAAAAGCGTGGACAAAATCCACACTCCGCTATCACACTGCTGATATCTTTTCTTCTTAATCTGGGGAACAATCTCCTTATTCCTGCCAAACTTAAATATCAGCCTTCTCTGTGCAATATAAACCCAAGCCGCTAAACTAAATGCGCTGAGGTGAGAGTGGAACTCTGCTTTGTTTTCTTACGTACTTGTATAAGATACCATGTTCAGTCTGCTATGTCAAGTACTTTTTACATTTTCTTTATTTTTTTTAATCTCATGTTACTGTTCACACACCACTATTCCGCGAGGTGTTTTGGCATGAATATGCCAAA
>NZ_JAJDMJ010000034.1:0-41612 GCF_020593585.1 Blautia sp. DFI.6.71 | reverse complement strand
ACTCATAATAAATAAAAATAACAAAACGGTTTTCATTCAATTTCTCCCTATAAAAGTATATTTGATAAGAATAGTATTAAACCAACTGGTGGAAAGGGAAATTACAAATTATCTATTGAGTTCATGAATACAAAGACACATGGAAGGATTACTGAAGAAATTGTTTTTAAATAATCGAATGTGAGATCTTTTGTATATTGAGAATGAAAATTTCTGAAAAAGTTCAATATTAGTGTTGGATAATCCGAAAATTACTTCGGCGCAGTTGTATAATAAAAAATATATTATATTATAAAAATTTATGATATAATATCCAAGCTACCACCCCTAAACAGGTACAGGAAGGGGGTGTGCTATCAATGGATACAATTTTATCATTTATGCTTTCTATTCTGGCAGGTGTAATCACCTATTACATTTGCAAATGGCTGGATAGAAAATAGTAGCTGGTAGCCAGCCTGGGGAATAAGCCACCCTTGCCAAAACGGAATAAAAAAGCCTCGGAGATGCGACCTCCGAGGCTTTTTGCTGTGTTACCAATGAATTTAATTTTATCATTTTGCCTATGGCAATTATAGCATATGCAGAAAATGAAATCAATATACTTTTGTGGATGATAATTTCGATTAATTTAGATAGAAAATCATTTCATCGGCAGTATTCTAATCTTCAAACTGCTTTTAAGAAGCAATTTGGAATGCCCCCCAACGAGTACAGACGCAAGCGGTCATAAAAACCATTCCATCTTCTCCCGCACATCCGCATGCTTCAGATAAATAACATTAAATTCTCTGACTATGGGCTCACCCTTCAATGTAAAGATTCCAAGCTCCGGGTCGCTTTTGGCAAGTACTTCATATACAAATGAGATTCCATACCCGGACTTGATCAGGTCGATGATCATCTTAAAGCTGGAAATACATATATGCCGGTGAAAACGCTCCAAAGATTCATTATGCTCCAGAAGCTTTTCCTCCAGGATAGCCAAAGTTCCGGAGCCGTTTTCGCGATGGATCAGAGTTTCTTTCAGAATCTCCTCTACAGATACTTCACGGCCTGCAAAGGGATGATCCTTCGGGCAAATCCCCACAAAAGGTTCCCGGCGATACAGCTGGCTTCCGAATCTGTTTTTGTCAAAAAATCCTTCTATGATAGCATAATCCAGAGTATTTTGCTCCAATAGATGCAAAAGATGCTTTGTGTTATCCACGATCAGAGTCAGTGCTGTATCCGGCTGATTTAAAAAATCGTGAATTCTGTCTGTGATTACATAGTCACCAATGGTCTTGGTGGCACCGATGCGCAGTTCCCGGAGACCATTGTTTTTTATCTTTTCCCTGAGAAAATTTTCGCGCTGCTGAACAGAACGCAGGTAATCCTCCAGCATCTGTGCAGCAGGGGTCTTGATCAGTTTTCTGTTTTCATAAAGAAAAAGACGGCAGCCATATTCCTTCTCCAAAAACTGGATGTGCTGGGTAACTGCCGGCTGGGTAATATGTAACAGCTCTGCCGCCTCCCTGTAATTCATAACACTGCATACAGCCATAAAGGTTTCTGTTCTGTGATCTAACATAATATTCTCCTTGAACTCTTCCACTCTATTGATATCAGATAGTTTTTCCTGTGCAATAAGAAAAAATTCTGCCCTGAAGGCTTTTTTATAAAGGTTTCTGTTTTTCAGTTTCACAGTTGCATTATTCCATAAATGTTACTTATCATATAATAAAAACTCATAAATTGATTTTATCATTCATGAAGTCTATAATCAACAATAGAAACGCCGTATATATCAGAGAAAAGCAACAGCTACATAAAGGAGATACTTAAACATGAATGAGGAAAAAATAACAACATCCGCCAACAAAAAACTGAGTCCCGAGGAAATCAAGCGGGTAAAAGGTCTTGGATGCCTTCAGGACAAACGATATGATGACATCTTTAATATTCGGGTCATCACAGGAAATGGACATATTACCACAGATGAACACCGTGCCATTGCAGATGCAGCAGACAAGTTCGGAAATGGTCAGATCACTATGACAACCCGCCTGAGTATGGAAATCCAGGGAGTTCCTTATGATAATATTGAGAAAACAATCGCCTTCCTTGGAGAACACGGCCTGATGACAGGCGGAACCGGAGCTAAAGTGCGTCCTGTTGTCTCATGCAAGGGAACAACCTGCCAGTATGGTCTGATTGACACCTTTGCACTCAGCCAAAAGATCCATGAGCGTTTTTATATAGGCTATCACGATGTGGTACTCCCGCATAAATTCAAGATCGCAGTTGGCGGATGTCCAAATAACTGTGTAAAGCCTAATCTGAATGATATGGGAATTATCGGCCAGAGAATCCCCAAACCGGATGTTGAGAAATGCCGGGGATGTAAAAAATGTCAGATTGAAAAGAGCTGTCCTGTCCATGTCCCGAAATTAGTTGACGGTAAACTTTACATTGATCCTGAAGAATGTATCCATTGCGGACGCTGCAAGGGAAAATGTCCTTTCGGCGCAGTACCGGAATATCAGAATGGTTATAAGATCTATATCGGAGGCCGCTGGGGTAAGCGAATCTCACACGGTCAGGCTCTTACCAGAATTTTCACAGAGGAAGAAGAAGTAATGGCAGTCATAGAGAAAGCAATCCTTCTCTTCAAAAATGAAGGAATCGCAGGAGAACGATTTGCAGATACTGTGAAACGTCTCGGATTTGAGTATGTGAATGAGAAATTGATTGGCTGAGTATTAAAAAAGACACTTCGGAAAACTTTCCCAAAGTGTCTTTTTTCAGGTTTTTATTTTGATGTAAAAATATCAACAGTTTTATTTCATAAATTATGCAGTCTGTTTTTCATCATTTTTTTCAAAAAGCTTCTTCACTCCCTGGATTGCTACCAGCACACCAAGGATCAGCAGTAACACTGCAAAGATAAGCTGTAAGGTATTTCCAAGATCAAGGCCTGTGGTAAATAATGCTTTTGTAAGCTTACTGATGGTCATACCCAGTGCAGTAAAGGTAACTGCCATCATAAATACCATAGGAATCCAGAGCATGCAGCCCTGGCGTTTTGTTTTCTTAAGAAATACTGCGCAGGCTACAAGGGCAAGTACAGATAACAGCTGATTGGCAGAACCAAACAGTGGCCAGATTTCTGCATATCCTACCTTTGTAAGCAGATAGGCAAGTACCAGTGTAATGATCGTCGCAAAATATTTATTGGTTACTACTTTTAAGAACGGGCTCATATTTTCCTCGTCTGTATCAGAATCAAGGAAAAATTCCTGGAATGACAGACGTCCTACTCTGGCCACTGAGTCAAGAGAAGTCAGCGCAAAAGCTGATACAGCCAGATTGATCAGTGTAAATACAAGTGAATGTGGCAAACCGATTACAGAAAGGAAGTTTGCAATAGCACCTGCAAATATCTGCGGCTGAGTGGTAAGTCCCTGTGCTGCTGCCTCACCATCTGCAAAGGATGCAACAGCAATCAGTGCAATAATTGCCAGCATACTTTCCATAAGCATTGCACCAAAGGAAACCGGAAGCATGTTCTTTTCATTTTTGATCTGTTTTGATGCAGTGCCGGAGGATACCAGTGAATGGAAGCCTGAAACTGCACCGCAGGCAATTGTCACGAAAAGAATAGGGAACATATACTGTCCGTCCACATTAAAGCTTGTAAATGCCTTAAGATTACAGGATGGGTTGGCTGCAAATACACCGATAACCGCACCAACGATCATAAAGATCAGCAGATAACTGTTCAGATAATCACGGGGCTGGAGCAATGCCCATACAGGGGCTACACTGGCTACCAGAATATATGCAAAGATAATAATATGCCAGGTTCCAAGACTTACATATACCGGGAATTTAAGTCCCAGCGCAATTGCGAGCACCAATAATAAAATAGCCACTGCAGTATTGATCCATTTATTAAACTTGGAATATTTAAGGAAAAATCCCAGTCCCACTGCCTCGATGATAAATAACATGGAAGTTGTTGCAACTGCTCCGTTTGCTGCTACCTTGGTAACGGTTCCTGCGTTATCTGTCACAAATCCGTTAAAGGTTCCTGCCACAACATCTGCAAATGCTGCAACAACCAGAATACAGAACAGCCAGCAGAATAAAAGAAATAATTTCTTTCCCAGTTTTCCGATATAGGCTTCAATGATATATCCGATTGTACGGCCTTTGTTCTTTACAGAGGCATACATAGATGCAAAATCCTGAACTGCTCCAAAAAATACACCACCGATCAGGATCCAGAGCATAACCGGAAGCCAGCCGAAAATTGCTGCCTGGATCGGTCCGTTGATAGGACCTGCACCTGCTATAGATGCAAACTGATGACCAAATACCACATTGGTATCAGCCGGTACATAATCCACTCCATCCTCCATCTCATATGCCGGTGTTTTTGCTTTTGGGTCAATGCCCCATTTGTTCTGAAGATAACGGCCATACAGAAGATATGCTCCACCCAGCACTACAATGGCTATTATCATCATTACTATTCCACTCATAATGTCTTCCCTCTTCTTTCTTTTATATTTATATATAAAAAAACGCCCCTGCTATCCAATTTCCAATTGGATAACAAAGGCGGAATATTCCGTGGTACCACTTTGTATTATTATACCTGTCACCAGATACAATCTCTTAACACTGTCTAAGCCAAACAGCTTCTCCTGTAACGTGAAGACCACGTCCCGGCTTACTATAGATTTCAGCGGGATGCTCCCGGGTGATATCACAAACTACCATCTGCCGCATCTCACCTGCCTGCGACTCTCTGTAATCCGGTTCCTTCTGTGACCTGTCCTGTTCTATGCATTTCTCTTTTTTATTTATCTAAAGTTTTACTCTTTTTTTTATAAAATATCAAGAGATAATTTATATATATTTTACAATTATAGATAGGTGTTTTTATGCAATATGTATGATTATCAAGCAGATATTCGCAATCCGCTTCGCACGCATACGGTCATTTTATATCGTTATCTGTTACCTATAGCAATCCTCGTAAATAATGCATTTAAGACAGTTCAGCAGAGTGCGAAAGACAAGGAAGATATCTGCAGGCGTGCTAACGCACGGCAAAGATATCTGACGCAGGATTTCACACTCTGATGGGCTGGATTAAGATGCATTATTTTAGAGGATTGCTATAAAACCATTTTCAAATGCATTCATTTGTATAATATACGTAATTGTTTTTCTGTCTTGTACTTTCTCCGTCCTCTGCATATAACAGAGAAAGAAAATTTTACAGAGATTTTTCATTAGCGAGCATGTGTATTTTACAAACTGTTTCTATAATAGTAATCAAAGAATTGAAAGAGAAAAGAGGAATCATTATGTATCAGACATTATGGAATTCTATTAATAAACAGGTAAAAAACTCACATGCTTACGCAGCTTTTCTGGCTGTTTCACTTATGGGCTGGACAACGATCGGTCTTCTGGCAGGATTTTTGATCTGCATGATCGGCGGTATGTCCTTCGTTACAAAGGTAACTGTTGTCCTTTGCAGTGGCGGGTATACAGGATTGATCTTTGGTTTCTTTGGCGGTATTTTATATCTGTACCGGACAGAACCACGTCATTCAACTGACTCTGCCCCCTCACAGGTTCCCACTGTTTCCCAAATATCTCTCAACGCCAAGACAGCTGCCCGGTGATAAATCGGACAGCTGTTTTTTTATCCAAGAGCTACATCCAGAATCATCATCAGAGAGAATCCTACAGCGAAGAAAATAGTTCCAATGTTGGAGTGTTCTCCGGCAGACATTTCGGGTATGAGTTCTTCCACTACTACATAGAGCATAGCTCCGGCAGCGAAGCTTAAAAGATATGGAAGTGCCGGGACAATGAGGCCGGCAGCCAGGATTGTGAGGACTGCACCGACAGGTTCTACAATCCCGGACAGGACTCCGCCTGCAAAGGCTTTGGTCTTTCCCATTCCTTCCGAACGCAGGGGCATAGAGATAATGGCTCCCTCGGGAAAGTTCTGAATGGCAATCCCGATGGAAAGGGCCATGGCTCCCATGATAGTAATCTGGGCGTGACCTGTCAAATAACCTGCGTATACAACTCCTACTGCCATTCCCTCCGGAATGTTATGCAGAGTTACTGCAAGAACCAGCATGGTAGTTCTCTGAAGTTTGCTCTTCGGACCTTCTGCCTTGTTACTGTTCTGGTGAAGATGCGGGATCATGTGATCCAGCAAGAGCAAAAAAAGCACCCCTATCCAAAATCCCACTGCTGCCGGTACAAATGAAAGCTTCCCCAGTCCGGAAGACTGTTCAATTGCCGGGAGCAGCAGACTCCATATGGAAGCCGCAACCATAACTCCTGCTGCAAAGCCGGTAAGTGCCCTTTGAATCTGTTCATTCAGATTCTTCTTCATGAAAAATACGCAGGCGGCTCCTGCAGAAGTTCCAAGAAAAGGAATCAAAATTCCATAAAATACATTTATATCCATCAATTTATTCCTCCTGTTTTTATTTGTATGCAAATAAAAGAAATAGGTTCTTGTTATTTGTTTGATTTAGTTAGTCTATTATAACTCTAATCAGTATATCAGATTTTTTGACAAATAAAAAGAGAATACAAAATTTTTTGTTATTTTGTATTCTCTACATTAGAGCGTGTTTGAAAAGGCTTTCTGCAAAATATACTGCAAAGTGGGGCGTGCAGATTGCGGAAATGTTTTTCAAAACACGTTACATAGTGCAACAGAAATAAATATTCTCATGTAAACTGCATTTTGGATTAAATCCTGCGTGGCAGTAAGGGCAGCTGCCTTTTTTGTATTCCTGAAGTGTAAGTTTCCTGCCACAGTTTCCGCATAAAACAGGATAAACTTCTTCCGGTGTTGTTGCAACAAATGAATGGTCTTCCAGTTCATCGTGGCAGGAATAGCATGCGTAATATTTCCTGCATTTCGCACAAAGCAATGCAGCTATGTCAAGCTGTGTGTGATAGTGTGTACACCGTCCTGCTTTATCAAGTCCGATTCCGTGAATCTTTATGTTTTCCTGCTTTACCAGATTGTCTTCCGGCAGGCTATTCTTTAACCTGTTACTTTTATCAGCGGTTTCCTGCATTGTTGATTCCTTTTCTGATGGGAATTGCGATCAGTACTGCAAGAACTGTGATCACAATATCCTTTGGAATAAATGCTGTTAAGGAGTATACTGCGATTGCCGGAATGCTCATGGAGCCTCCTACAAAGTGCCACTGCAGACCACCGATTGTCTCAACGATCAGAAGTCCGATCAGTGCGAATACGATTGAGATTGCAAGATTCTTTGTCTTGTTCTCTGTTTTCGGACGGATTCCGCAGAGCCAGGTCATGATTGGCCATGCCCAGATGTATCCTCCTGTAACTCCCACGATGCTGCTGATTCCGCCTGAGAAGTTAGCAAAGATTGGAAGACCGATGGCTCCTAACAGAACGTAAACCAGTGTTGCTGTAGTTCCAAGCCTGGAACCAAGTACTGCGCCTACAAGCGCTACGCCAAATACCTGAATGGTGATCGGTACACCGGTAGGCATTGGCAGTGAAATCTGTGATATTACTGCAAGAACTGCTGCAAACATACCAACCAGTACCATTTCTCTGGTTGTAAATTTTCTCTCTGCAGCAGGGCTTTTTGCATATGACTGACTCATAATAAGACTCTCCTCTTTCCCTGTTAATGATTGATTTTGACCTTCTTTTTATATCATAAGCGGGAAGGATTGTCAACTCATTTTCTTGTATTTGGTTTACATTTGTTTCCGATAAGTATCGGGTGACACGTCTGTATAGCGTTTAAACACTCTGGAGAAATAAGTGCTGTTTTCGAATCCAAGAAGTTCTGAGACTTCATAGACCATTTTTCCATCCTGAAGCATTTGTCTGGCCAATTCTATTTTTCGGAGATTTACATATTCTATAAAATTATAACCCATTTCTTTTTTAAACATGGTGCTAAGATAGGCTGAAGAAACTCCTGTTTCAGCAGCTGCATCTGACAGATGGATTGGTTCCATGATATGCACTTCTATATATTTTACTACTTTCTGCAGAATTTCTGACCTGCTGCATTTGTAGGCAATCCAGAATTTTTCCATAAAAATATCATTAAATTTCAGGAACCATTTCTCTATTTCCCTAAGACTTTCCATCATCATGATTTTCTGATAATGACAATTATCTCCGTCCAATTCTATTTCTTCCAACGCACCATTCAGTGACTGTGCAACCATAGAATAAATCCCCAGAATATCCATAAAATTTCTTCTCAGCACATTGATACTGATATAAGACTCCTGTCGGATCAGTCCGAAAATTCCATGCAGCTCCTGTTCAGTTTTTTCTCTGTCAAAACTTCTGATCTTCTCTTTTAGGGAATCCAGATATCCATGCATTCCTCGTGGACTATGACCTTCTGTTTCAATCTTCTTTTGAAAAAACACCAGCTTCTCTTCTTTATCATAATAACTGAAAAGTTGTATCTGTTCAGCCATCGCAGCAGCCCGAACAATATCCGCAGTTTTTTCCATACAACCTTCAAAGATTCCCATGTACAGTTCTCTGTCTGTTTTCCGCTCTGCCCTTTTCTTCAATTCCATATAAACAGATTTTTCTGGTTTTTCTTCCAACAGGAAATATCCATACTGATTTCCCTTCTGGATCTGCAGACCTTCCCTGAGTTCGGTTTCAGCCCATTTATGGATTATTTCCGTAACCCTGGACAACTCCTCTGTATCTTTCGCCAGTATACAGATTAATGTCTGATAATTACAGGCACCTGCCAAAATATCTCTGCTGTCTCTCACAATCTCTTCATAACGGATCTCACGTATTCCCTGCATATGAACCGTAATTCTTTCTTCTGTTTCTACCAGACACTTTTCCAGAATATTTTCCAGTTCATCGGAACTCAGATTTAGTTTTCGCAGATAATCATACGCACCAAGTTTCATTGCCTTTTTTACAACATCGAATTCTTCCTGGCAGCTTACTACGATTACTTTGGTTGGCATTTCTTCTTTTTTCAGAAATTCCAGAATTTCAAGCCCGCTAACTTTTGGTATGTTCAGATCGAGAAGAATGATATCCGGACAACTGTTCCGGATCATTTCCAGTGCCTCTTCTCCATCTGTTGCATCCGGCAACAGCTCCAGTTCCAGTTTTCTCCAGTCTACAAGCTGACGTAGTCCAAGCCTCGCCAAAATTTCATCCTCTACGATCAGTACTTTTTTCATAGAATGTTCTTCCCTTCATCCAGATAATAATTACTGTCTTTTTATCCTATTTTATCACCTTTCTTCTGATTCTGTGATTTTTTTTGGAAGACGTATCCATATTTCAAATCCATTGCTAACCTTTTCATTATAAATCAGTCCATAAGATTCCCCATACAAGAGCTTCAATCTGGAATTCACATTATAAAGTCCGATTCCCGTTACAGCTCTCTGGTTCTTCTCTCCCTTCAGAAGATCTTCAATCTTCTTTTTATCCGCAGAATTTCCATTATTGAATACAGATATGACAAAATTATTCTCATACTCTATTGCAGAGACTATGATTTGCCCTGCTGTTACACCTTTTACTCCATGCAAAATCGCATTTTCCACAATCGGCTGCATAGTAAATGCAGGAATTTCATAATAGAACAGTTCCGTTGGAATTACATTATAATACTGAAATGAACTTCCAAACCGCATCTGCATGATATCTACATATGACTTCAGAAGTGCTGTCTCCTGCCCCACAGTAGTCATACCATTTTTATTACTGTAAACTGCATGTAGGATATCTCCCAATGCCTCCAGTGCTTTCTCTGTGTTTTCATTTCCGTCTTCCCGATTTTGTCCTTCTTTTATAGCCATAATTCTTATGGAATTAACCGTATTAAAGATAAAATGAGGGGAAATCTGCGACATAAGCATTTCATAATGAGCTTTTTCTTTTAATCTGCTCTCTCTTTCCACATTACCCAGAAGCTCTTCAATCTTTTTCCCAGCCTGATTATAGCAGAATACAAATTTACTCATCTCCTGAAAAGAGCCTTGAGGTTCTTCCAGAACTGCCATTCCATTGGGAGCTTTTTCCAGAGTCTGTGCCACTTCAACCAAAGGTTTGGCGATTCTTTTAGAAAAATATAACATGGTGCAGACAGTGAATCCAATCACCAGAAGTAACATTTCCAGAATTCTCTGGAGAATCTTTCTGTTTTCTTTCAGGAAAACTTTCTGGGGAACAAGGTAGACCAGTTTATTGGAAGTATTCTCCAGTTCTCCTTCCATATAATAAAAATCATCCTTCAGATTACCAGTCATAATTTCATTATCAGAAATCTCCTTTACAATTTCCTGTTCTTTCAGTTCTTTCAGCTGTTTCTGATATTTCTCATTATACGCCATCAATATATCATTGCTTCTGTCCAGGATATAAAGGGCACCGCCTTCCTCTGTCACCATACTTGCTGCCAGTTTTCCCCAGATTTTTTTCTCGGAAAGACGAATCAGCATGATTCCCAGATTTTTGCCGGAATAATCCAGAATTTCCCGCCCCATATAAAAATATTTCTGTACATTGTCATATATTGTCATTTCCTGGAATATGGTTCCTATATTAGCACTACAAGTTATCTTTCTTCCATTTTCCAAAATCTCCTGATACCACTGTTCTTTCTCATAATTCGTTTCTGTTCTGCTTAATGTGTAAGAACCAATCATATATCCTTTTTTCGTAAGTATAGCTACTTTTCCGCCAACGGCATTTAAGACGGAGCTCTCTACATCCGAAATATCATTAGAAAGTTCTCTTTTCGCCTGATAGATCTCGTAGGAATCCCCGTCTTGCTCTAAAATTCGCAGGTTCTTCAGTGTATTTTTATTTGTCATCAACATACTTGTAGCATAGTTGGTCACTTCAATCATCTGATCTGTATTATCCCTGATTTGAGATAGCAAATCTGTCTCATTGTTGATCTTATTTTCCGTGGTAACTTTCTGAAGATAGAAATTCAGAAGCATCAAAGCCAGGCACAACGGCAGCACCACAAAAAGTCCCATATAAAATGTGAGCTGCCTTCTTATGCTCTGGTTACCCGGATTTTTACGTTTGAAACTCATACGCAAATTTCCTCTTTCTACATCTGATCTGTATTTATCCTTTCACTGCACCGGCAGAAAGTCCCTGTACCAGATTTTTCTGTACCAATGCAAAGAAAATCAGAATTGGTATCAGACTGATTACCACCGCTGACATCAGCAGTCCCCAGTCTACAGAATACTGTCCTACAAAGTCCTGCATACCAACCTGAATGGTTTTCTTTGAAGTTGTATTAATAAAAATAGAAGCATACATATATTCATCCCAAGATGTCATAAAACAGAACAAGGCTGTAACAAAAAGTCCCGGCTTAGCCACATGAATGATCACATGGAAGAAAGATTTCAACCTGCTGCAGCCATCAATCCTGGCAGCTTCCTCCAACTCCCATGGGATGGAAATAAAAAATGCACAGGTATTCCATATGGCAAAAGGCAGGGTAAAAGAGCAGTACATCAGAATCAGTCCTATATAACTGTCAATCAGATTCAACTGTTTCATAATAATATAGTAAGGAATACACAACAGGATTCCCGGAAACATTCTTGTCATAAGAACCGCCATCTTGATTTTCCCGGCACCTACGATTCTATATCTGGTAAGTCCATATGCTGCCATTACTGATAATATCATACAAATCAATGTTGTGACCAGTGTAATAAAAATACTGTTCATAAAATATCTTACGAAATTCGACTGAAATAGCACCTGTCTGAAATTATCAAATGTGATATGTGTCGGTATAATCTGCGATGGATCATATATCTGCTCCTTTGTTTTCAGGGCAGTCAGTACCACATAGATAAACGGGGTCACTGCAAGGAAAACCATAGCTATTGTAAATACATAGGCTACCACATGCCGTATGGCTTCATTTCGTTGTTTTGCATGCATATAGTTTCCTCCTCCCTATTCTTTCTCACTTACCATCTTCAGATAAACTCCGGAAAAAACAGCCATGAATACAAACAATACCACAGATGCAGCTGCTGCAGTTCCGAAATTATGGTCAATAAATGCTCTTCTGTATGCATAGGTATAAACAATCTCTGTGCTGTACAGCGGTCCACCTTTGGTCATCAGCCAGATGGTGTTAAAACAGGACACAATACCGATCAGGTTCAGAACGGTAGAAATAGCCAGAGGCTCTTTGATAATCGGAAGTGTGATTCTCCAGAAACACTGCCAACGGCTGGCACCATCTATTTCCGCACTCTCATACACATCCCTGGAAATTCCCTGCAGTGCAGCCAGAATAAAGATCATCTGAAATGGAATTCCCTTCCAGATTGCCACCAAGATTACACACCAGAACGCCGATCCCACATTTCCAAGCCAGGATACAGATTCTGTAATCATTCCCAGTTTCACTGCCAGAATATTAATGATACCTACATTTGCATTGTATAAAAAAGTAAAGGTCATAGCTGCTATGGCATGGGGAACTGCCCATGGAACCAGAATCAGGGTTCTGTATACAGATCTTCCTTTCAGTTTCTGGTTCAGTGCAAGTGCAAGAAGCATGGCTGCCACAAGCTGTACCACAAGATTCACCACTGTCCACTTTACTGTATTTCCAATAGACTGTAGGAACACTTTATCTTTAAAAATATTAATATAATTTTGTAAACCTGCAAGGGTATTAAATGCAGGATCATTTGGGCGTACAAGGTTATAATTTAAAAAACTCAGATAAATACCTCTGAAAAGAGGGTACACAGAAAGCGCCAATACCGCAATCACTGCTGGTGCCATCAGAAAATATCCCGGAAGATTTTTTCTCAGCTTCAGGCCTTCTTTTCTACGTACTTGGGACATAATCTTCCTCCCTTCTCAATGAAGAAGCGCTGCCGCCATTTCACGCCAGCGCCTCTGTTATCATTTCATGTTTATTTTCCAGACATTTTTACTGATAGTTGGATGCAATATTTTCATTAAGCTTCTGTGCAAGAGATGTCAGCGCATCTTCAGCTGAGGACTGTCCATAGTCTACTTCCAAGATTGCATTAATAATCAGTTCATCAATGGCTTTTTCATTAATAACAGCAGGTCTTGCCTTTGTATATGAAAGTTCTTCTGCAAAAACTTTTAACTTATCCTTTCCTTCCAATGATTTAACATAGTCATAATCCTTGCGTGCAGATGCTTTTCCCTCTACAGCCAGAATAGAATCTCCTTTTTCTGAGTTCAGATACTGAATCAGATCATAGGCAAGTTCTGGTTTTTTGCAGTTTGCATTAATGTTCCAGGTCCAGCCTCCCAGTACAGTCGCTTCTGTTTTCCCTTTCACCATCGGGGCAATACCATAATCCATATCCGGATTAATATTTTCCACTTCACCAGAACACCAGTCTCCACCCAACAGGAAGGTTGCTTCTCCATTTGCAAAGCTTTCATATACTTTGTCCCATGTGGTTGCTTCTTTAAAAGACTCTACCAGACCACCTTTGGAGATCAGATCACAGATATAATTCCATGCTTCTTTTCCCTCCTCATTGTCAATCACTACTTTCGGAACATCTCCGCTTGTATCAATTACCGGACACTCATTTTGATAGAAGAATGAGTAGAACGCATATGCACTCTGATAAGTGATAATTCCACCGTAACCTGCCTCTTTTACTTTATCTACTGCGTCCGAAAGCTCTTTCCACGTTGTAGGGACATCAATTCCCAGCTCATCCAGGCGTTCTTTATTATAATAAAGACCTGTACAGTCCATATTCCATGGTACTGAATAATATTTGCCTTCGAATTTGCCGGAATCAAGAGGTCCTTCCTGATACTGTGCAGTGAGTTCTTCATCTGTAGTAAGTTCTTCCAATGAATACAGAAGCCCCATAGCAGCAAGATCAATGGCATGTCCTGAATTATCCATCATCACAATATCTGCACCTCTACCCGCCAGAGCAGCTGTCTGGAAAGATTCTTTAATATCCTGCTGAGAAGCACCCTGTAAGGTAATCTTAACTCCCGGATTCTCTTCTTCATATTGTTTAATTACTTTTTTAAATTCTTCACTATTCGCTCCTGACCCATCAATCAAACTATTTGTTAGCAGAAGTGTCAATTCCCCTTCTTTTTGATCTGAAGTATCGGATGCAGCCCACACACCTGTCTGTGCGCCTAAAACCATAACCCCTGCCAGCATAACAGCTAATGCTCTTTTCTTCATTATATAGTTCCTCCTTCTCATCTTCTCTCTTATATCTCTGTATTTCTGATCTGCTTTCCAATCGATTGTTCTGCTATGCACTTATTAAAACATGAAATCCCTGATTTTTGAATAACGATATTATTCTTTCTTTTTCCATCTTTTCTAAAAAAAAGTAAGACTGATCGGAACTGGTATTATTTTTATCTTTTTTTGTCCAAACATCTAAATTATCTTTATTCTCTTTTCTTTTTTCATCACGTATAATCACAGACATACAAAACAGATGCAGGATTCCTGACATCCTGATGATTTTTTCTATATTAATTTTTTAAGGAGGATTTTCCATCATGAAAAAACTGAATGTCGCTTTAGTAGGCTTAGGCTTCGGACTTGAATTCGTTGCTATCTACTGTAAACATCCTGATATTGATAAGGTGTATGTCGTAGATAAAAATGAGAAACTTCTGAATATTGCAAAAGAACGATACAGCATTCCGGATGAACGCTGTTTCACAGATCTGCAGGATGTACTGGATATTCCTGAAATTGATGCAGTTCATCTTGTAACACCGCCAGCAACACATGCTCCGTTTTCTGTACGTGTCTTAAATGCTGGTAAACATTGTGGCTGTACGATTCCCATGGGAATGAGCATCCAAGAATTAAATGACATCATTGCAGCCCGCAAAGCCTCCGGCAAAAATTATATGTTTATGGAAACAACTATTTTCCAGAGAGAGTTCCTCTATATTCAGGAACTTTATAAAAAAGGAGAATTCGGACGTCTCCAGTATATGACCTGTGCACATTACCAGGACATGGAAGGATGGCCGGAATACTGGGAAGGCTTCCCTCCACTGATGCATCCAACACACGCCGTTGCTCCGTGTCTTATGCTTGCCGGACATCTGCCAGACAAGGTTTATGCAAGAGGTTCCGGAAAAATCCGCAAAGAACTGGCTGACAAATACGGCTGCCCATTCGCGTTCGAATCTGCATTTATTTCTCTTCAGGACAGCGATGTGACTATTGAAATGGAACGTTTTCTGTATGGTGTAGCCAGAAACTATTCTGAATGCTTCCGGGTATACGGTGAAAACGAGAGCTTCGAATGGCAGCAACTTAGTGAAGAAAATCCAGTTCTCTTTACCCGCACAGGAGAATTTGAAAAAGCAGAAGATATCCTGGATGAAGACAGCGAGAAATCCAGCCGTGGAACAAAAATTGCAGAAAAACGAATCCAGATCCCGGATTATGCACACCTTCTTCCGAAGGAAATCGCATCCTTCACCACCAACACAGTATATAACAATGAGAACACCCATCTTTCCTTCACCCAGGGAGGCGGTCACGGTGGTTCCCATCCACACCTTGTACATGAATTCATCCGTTCCATTCTGGAAGAACGCAAACCTGCTATCGATGACATCATGGGCGCTTACTGGACAGGTACAGGAATCTGTGCGCACGAATCCGCTATGAAGGGTGGAGAAGTTATTACAATTCCTCGTTTCGAATAACCTATATCATTTAACTTTATATCATAAATACATCAGAGAGTGTGTAGAAATTTTCCAATCTACACACTCTCTGATATTTTTCATCTATTTACAGCAAATCATATATAATGTTATTATTTCACTATCTTCTCAATCATGCACTGATGCTCTTTATCCTTTTTCGAATAATTGATCCCTGCCAAAAGAATATTTCCTGCATATTTCTCCAGACTTTTACAATATTGCTTCTGTTTAATCTGAGAAATAGCTCCTTTGGCACTTTTATCCCATTTTAATTCCACTACCAGAGCAGGTTTATCAGGAAATTTTTTTCTCGGAATAAAGACCATATCCGCAAATCCCTTTCCTGTTGGCAGTTCACGATATACGCTATAATAGTTTCTAGCCGCATACAGAGCCAGTGAAATAGTATAACTTAATGCATTTTCATCATTATACTGAAGATGCGAGGTCTCAAAGTGTGCTCTTTGCATTCCCTGTGCAACCATCTGCTCATTCTGATTCCAGATTGCATTCAGGACATCTGCCGAATTTTTTAAAGCTTTTGACACTTCACCCCAGTCTGATACAGAAACAGCATTTGCATACTCATTCCGGATTTCATTATTAGGAATATACACACAATGTTCTGTAGAATCATATGTCAGATATCCCAGATGGATCAATAAGGTCAAAACATCATTCTCATCCCGGAATGTCGTCATATCATTTGTAAAATTTCCGGTATTAACAGGAATATGCTCTCCTGCCAGCATACAGAGAATATCATCCTTTAACCCCTCAAAATTCATATCTATATAAGTCTGCAGTGCTTCAAAAGATTCTGTCATATTCCAGTAGTTTCTGATAGAACCAAAGAGCATGCCGTTTACCACAGACCTTGGATTATAAACCGGCTCACAGTTTTCAAACCTGTACCCGTCATACCATTCTCTGATTTCCCTCATATCCATATGATATTTCTCACATAATTCTCTGACTTCTGTCTCTGTAAAACCCACAAACTTCGCCAGAGGTCCTGCATAAATCATAGAAAATTCATCAAACATATTCAGGGCAGAATGTGTTCCATATTTCTTTACCGGCAGGATTCCTGTCATATAAGCAAGATGAATATAAGATTTATCCTTAAGAAAATCCCGCAGAAAATCAAGATACTGCTCCTGTGCTTCTTTATCTGACTTGTATTCTCTGAAAATACAATCCCACTCATCTATAATAATCACAAACGGACATCCTGTCTGCTGATATACATCCTGCATACTTTCAGCAAGATCTTCTTCATCAAAATAGTCCACATCAGGATATTCCTGTTTCAGGTCACGCATCAGAATCCGGTTTAATCGCAGGACCATTTTCTCTACTGTCTTACTGCGGCTTAGGAATTCCTGCATATTTATAAAGAAAACATTGTATTTGTTCAGATATTTTGAAAAAGATGAATCTTCTTTTATCTTAAGTCCGTCAAATAATTTTTCAGACTGACATCCTCTGCTGTAATATGCAGCCAGCATATTTGCAGTCACAGACTTTCCGAAACGTCTTGGTCTGCTTACACAGACATTTTGCTGCATGGTGTTAAAAACACGATTGGTATATTGTATCAGTTCTGTTTTGTCCACATAAATCTCAGAATTGATTGCTTTATAAAATTTATCATTGCCGGGATTTAAATACACACCCATTTCACACACCTGCTTTCCTGACAGATATTTTAATTTACCGTAACTATAAAAGTTCTGTCCAACTACCGTACTGTCTTTCAACTGATATTCCTGTAAATTTGTACTTTCCTTTTCCATATCCCGAAACCGGCTCCAGTATTTTCCTTTTAACCAATTCTTTTATAAGCATAGAAGCGCGTGTAGGCTTCAGACCAGTAGCATGTTGTACATCTTCTCTTCCAAATGCCACTTTATCACTTAACGCATCATACATTTTCTGAATATGGTTTATTGTTTTTTCCAGGAAACCATGAATTTCATCTGAATACCTGTCATGCACATCAATATTCACTTTTTCTGTTACAATGTTCGCTTTTTCCCTCTTAATATTCACTTTTTTCATTTCAATGTTCGCTTCTTCTGTTTTCAGACTCTCATTTAGAAGATTTATAAATTCTTTATTGATGTGCATCATGCGATTATGAAGAGGTTTTTTTTCATTCAGCAATAAATTTCGCAAAAATACTTCCAGATATTCAGTTGTCTCATGGATTCCATTCTTTAAGTCATTATAGTTTGCACGAACCAGGGCATTTCGAAAATACCAGGCATTTTCTGCAAATATATCATTTGTGGCATCAAATCCCAGTGTTCTGAGATATTTAATAAAAAAAACTGCCGTAGTTCTGGTATTTCCCTCGCCAAACACATGTATCTGCCACAGATTTGCCACAAAAACTGCCAGATGATGTATCATTTCTTCTATAGATAAACCCTTATAGCTGTACTTTTTTTCCTGCGTAAAATCATATTCTAATGTCTCTCTAAGTTCTGATGCACTTCCATAAAGAACGGAAGCTCCATCTAATACCCATTCTTTTTTTGTAATGTTATAATCCCTGATTTTTCCGGCATGTGAATAAATTCCTGTAAATAGTTTCTTATGAATTGCCAGATATTCTGTAGGTGTAAAACTAAATGCATTTTCTGATAATAGTGCTGCAATTCTGGCTGAAACTTTATCCGCTTCTTCAGTTCTGTCTCCTGACTTTGGCTTTTCTCGTCTTTCCTCATAATAAGAATCTACCAGATATTGAGCTTCTTCTATCGTAATTTTTCCCTCAATATTCTGAACAGCTGTATCAACCAGATACTGCGACGGCTTTAATCCATCAACAGCCTGTAAACCAATGGCAGTATTCCATGCATATCCCTTTTCACGCCTGCCTGGCTCTGCCTGTATAAGATATTCTCTGAAAGGATCTGTTTTCATTGATTATCACGCCTTTTTTTCTATTTTATCATTCTTAATAGTTTCACTCTCTGTGTCCCAGTTCCCAGAATGCCACTGCACTTGCCGCAGCTACATTCAACGAATCTACTCCGTGGGACATTGGTATCTTTACTGTATAATCGCAATCTGCAATGGTCTGTGATGCAAGGCCGTCACCTTCAGTTCCGAGAATGACTGCCATTTTTTCTTCTGACCGGAGTGCTTTGTCATCAATTCCTACAGAATCGTCACGCAGAGCCATTGCCGCTGTTTTGAATCCCAGATTTTGCAGAATCTGCATTCCATCCTGTGGCCATACAGTTTTTTTATCAAAATATGTCCAGGGAATCTGGAATACGGTTCCCATGCTTACTCTGGCTGCCCGTCGGTAAAGCGGATCGCTGCATCCGCCGGTCAGAAGTACTGCATCCATATGGAGAGCTGCTGCTGAGCGAAAAATAGCTCCGATATTTGTAGGATTTACAACATTTTCAAGAACTGCTATGCGGCTGGCATTTCTGCAGATTTCCTCTACAGATGGCAGTGGATTTCTGCGCATTGAGCAGAGCATTCCGCGAGTAAGAGCAAATCCGGTCAGCTTGACCAACAGTTCATATTCCGCAGTATAGACCGGCACATCCGGATATTGTTTCAGGATTTCCTGTGCCTCTCCTTCCAGATCTTTATGCTCCACCAGAAAAGAGATGGGATGATATCCTGCATTCAGGGCTCGTTCAATTACTTTCGGACTCTCCGCAATGAAAATTCCTGGTTCCGGTTCATAGTATCTTAAAAGCTGCACTTCAGATGTTCTGGCATATACATCCAGTTCCGGCGCAGCGAAATCTTTTATTTCGTTAAACATAAAAATAAAACCTCCAAACTGAGTAATCTTATCTTACATCAGTTTGGAGGTTTATACAAGAATTCCTTTTCAACAGTGCTATTCGATTCTTTTTCTTCTGTCTTTATATGCCAGAAACAGAATCGTCAGAAACGTAACTGTCTCCGCTGCAAGAAGAGAGATCCAGATTCCATTTAATCCAAATAATTTCGCAAGTATAACTGCGCAGATAACAATAGCAACAATTCCTCTCAGGAATGATCCGACAATCGCGATTTTCGGTTCATCTACTGCTGAGAAATATGCCACCAGTACAATATTGATTCCTGCCACTATAAATCCAAGGAAATACAGACGCAGTCCTGTATGTGCATAATTCAACAACTGAACATTGTTTTCACTGTTGAAAATGCTGATCAGCGTGTCGGTTGAAGTCCAGATGATCAATTGGATCAGTGCTTCTACAGCAAGACATACGAGCAGGCTCCATTTCAGAAGTTTTCTTACCTGAGTGGGCTGGCCTTTTCCGTAGCTTTCACTGATCAGGGGCTGTGCTCCCTGGGCCAGACCGTTGAAAATTGCAAATGCCACGATAGAAAGGTTTGCCACAACTCCATAGGCTGCTACACCCATATTTCCCGCGATTCCCAGAATCAGGAAGTTAAATACAATGGCGATTACACCGGAAGACAGTTCACCGACGAATGCGGAAACTCCCAGCTGACAGCAGGAAATCAGGTGTCTGAATGACGGTTTTTTCCAATAGAATACTACATGATTTCTGCTGCTTCTGTAGTGTATGGTACAGACGCTCATTGTTACGATCGGACAGATTGCAGTAGCCAGTCCGGCTCCGGAAAATCCCAGACCGACTGGGAACATGAATATATAATCAAATATAATGTTAAAGATACTTCCACTGATGGAACCGATCATTGCAATAGAAGGCGCTCCATCGTTTCTGGCAAATGCAGTAAATGTATAATTTGACATGAAGAATGGTGTTGCGATCAGAATAATTCTCACATAGTTTCGTCCAAGTCCGATCAGTCCGGCATCTGCACCCAGCAAAGCCAATGCTTTGTCCGGAATAAAGATTCCGATCAGCATAAATGGAACTGCAGCCAGTATGCTCCAGGTTACTGACTGTACGAAATAGTGATCTGTGTTTTCTCCTTTTGCCCTGCTTATGGCATACCTGGTAGCGGAACCAATCCCGATCATAGCCCCAATCGCATAGATCAGCCCATAAACCGGCAGGATCAGATTGAGAACTGCCAGCCCGTCAGCACCGGAATATACAGATATAAAGAAAGTATCTGCCAGAACATAAACTGAAATCCCAATCATTCCGGCAACACTCTGGGTTACATACCTGGTGAATCTTTTCAGCATAATACTTCGCTCCTTCGTTATATTGTCAGCATTGTCTTTCTTTCATCTGCAGACTTATCTCACCATTATACCCATATAAAACAAAAATGCAACCACAAAAACTCCAGACATAAAAATCTCCTTAAGCAGGTTTTTTAATGCTGCTCAAGGAGACTCTGTTGATATTCGCAATTCACTTCACGACACTCTTTATTTTACCCGTTTTTTTTTCAGGTCTTCTACAATTTCATTGTAACGTTTTTTATTCAGGCGATAGAAAAACAGTACAATTGCTGTCACTATCCATAAAACTCCCGGAATTGTAGTAAAGGAATGTCTCATAATACTGAGGACAGCCGGATTCTGTACCTGATTTGCCACATATCCATATTTTCCAAGAAGTGCTGCAAGAAGCGCAGTTCCTATTGCCATGCCAATTTTATTTCCCAGTGACACAAATGCATATTGAAAACCATCATTCCTTAAGCCCGTTTTCCACTCTCCGTATTCTACGCAATCGGGAATGATCGCATAGATTGCAGTGTTAAATCCAGAAAAAAAGAATTGTGTAATTCCTGCAAGTGTATAGAACGCTGCCGGTGTTTCTTTTACATTGAAGAAGAACATACAGAGCATGGAAATTCCGGTAAAAAGGGCAAAAATAGATGCAGTTCTTCCTTTATTATTCAATTTTCGGAATACAGGCTGGAAACATGCAGCACCGATAATGGATGGAATGATAATGCACATGGAATATGTAGTATAGTAGGATGCATTTCCCTCTACATAAGTGAAATAGTATAAAACATCTGCATTTCTTCCATAAAGTGTAAATCCGAATAACACCTGTCCGATTAATGCCAGAATATATGGGCGGTTCTGCATCACTGCTCTTAACTGCACTTTTATGGATATTTTTTCTTTTTCCGGCATAATCACCTGCTCTTTTGTTTTTGCGAAACAGAAGAAATGACAGGCTGCAAAAATACATCCGTATATGATTGCTACCAGCAGGTATCCTGTTTTAGCACTTTGACTGCCAAGTTTTCCAATCAGTGGAACTGTAATGATATTGATAATTCCAATTGCGACCATTGCAGATACTGAACGTGATGTATTAATCTTTGCACGTTCATCGATATCCTGTGTCATTGCTCCACAAAGGGTGCCATACGGGATATTTACACAGGTATATCCAAGTACCAGCAGACAGTATGTAATTACCATATAGATAACCTTTGATCTGTCCGACCAGTCCGGATGTGCCCAGAATGTCATAATCAGAAGCACGGCCGTGATCGGAGCTGCAATGAGAAGCCATGGACGATAACGTCCCCATTTTGTTTTGGTTTTATCTGTCAGTCCACCCACGATCGGATCATTAATCGCATCCCAAAATCTCGAAAACAGCATCAGGGCAGAGACTGCTGCCATACTGATTCCGAATACGTCTGTGTAAAAAATCATGAGAAAATTACTGACGAACATCCAGCTGAAATTACATCCTACATCGCCAAATCCATATGCGATTTTACTGATCAACGGAACTTTTACATTTTCGTTTTTACTCTCCATAATTCCTCCTGCCTGCTGCCATCCTCCTTCTTTCCGTTTACTCATGTCTTCTCTACAGCAGTCTTTTTTATTATATCTTTGTCTTACATAATGCTTATGATCAGCAGGGTATTTTATTTTTCCTGCACATTAATAATCACTTTCATTGTAGTCTCACGATTATCGTCAATGTACTGGTATGCTTTCAGATAATCTTTAAATGCAAATGTCTTAGAAATCAGCGGTCTTAAATGCACTTTTCCTTCATTCACCAGTCTGATTCCGTCTACATAATCATCATGTCTGTACATCATTGTGCTCTTGATATCAAGCTCATGATCATTTGCAACTGCCAGATCGATCTCAGCCATTCCTGCAAAAACTGCAACCAGCACAATCACGCTCCCTTTTCTTGCATATTTGATTGCCTGTCCCATTGTAATGTTATTTCCTGCACAATCATAGATAACATCTGCCTTATCCGGTCCAAAGGCTTCTACCATTGCTTCCCCGAAATTTTTATTTTTTGTGTTGACACATACGTCAATTCCACACTCTTTTGCTTTTTCCAGACGGAGATCACTGACATCTGTGATCATAACTTTAGCTGCTCCCATCCCTTTTGCAGACTGCGCTACCAGATTTCCGATCGGACCGGCTCCTATCACCACAATATTCATTCCTGTTACATCTCCCATCTGTTTAACACCATGAACAGCTACTGCCAGAGGCTCAATCATTGCGCCCTCTTCATAAGACATATCTTCCGGTATCGGTGTTACTTTTGATGCATCAACTGCAAAATACTCGGATGCAGTTCCTGTTGTCTGGAATCCCATTACTTTCAGCTCTTCACAGAGATTGTATTTTCCGTGACGGCATGGATAACAATGTCCACAATATACCTGTGGCTCAATTGTTACTTTCTGTCCCACATGAAATTCTGTTACTGCATAACCTGTTTTTACCACTTCTCCTGATACTTCATGTCCCTGGGTTACCGGATATTTTGTAAAAGGATGTTTTCCGTGATATACATGGATATCAGAACCACAGATACCAATATTCATAATCTTAACCAAAACCTGGTTGTCTTTAATCTCTGGTACGGGAACCTCTCTGAAAATAATTTCTCCTGGATTTGTCATAACCTGCTGTAACATAATATTTTCCTCCTTATTTGTTGAATGTACTTTGAATCTCTAGTTATTTATTAACTTTTATTAAATGTTTTATTAAAGTAATTACATTATTATTCAAATCGCTAAATTTGTCAATAAACATTTAAAAATATTTCTCATTTCTACCAGTTGCACAAAGTAAAGATTTTATTTTTATGCAGATGTTACTATAACACTCCTCATAATTATCTGCTGAATTCCCGCACAGTAACAAAATACCCTGATCACAACCTTTCTTTGTTGTAATCAGGGTATTTTTTATATTCAGATATTTGTTTAATATGGTATATCAGCAGATCATCAGTGATTCAAGAATGCTATCGGCTATATCTTTCCAATAAAATCCTGCAGGAAATGCTTTGCTGCACCTACAGCTGAGGCTTCTTTCTTATAAGAACAGTTTTTCAGATATCTCAGATCATGATCAAATCCATTATACTTCATTACTTTTTCCCCAAGAGGTATCATATAATCTGAGAGATATCCACCCATTTCACCTCCAAGAATGATATCCATATCATATGCCATACGCAGATTTGAAATCAGAATTGCAAGATAATCAAGATACTCTTCCCATTTTTTCTCTGCCTTTTCATCATTGTTTTGAAGCAGCTGCATAAACTGTTCCACAGAATCCTTTGACTCACCAACAAGTGCGCCTGCAGCGCAATAAGCATCTGCACAACCTGATTTTCCACAATAACACTTGCGGCCCTGAGGTACAAGTATCATATGTCCAAATTCTCCGGCCTTCTGATTTTCTCCGGAAAACAAATTTCCCCCTATGCAAAATGCACCGCCAAGAGTCTGATTCAACGAAAGATAAATTGCATTCTGATAGGTGTTCATATCTTCTGCCATCATTGCCGCATTGGCATCATTTGAAAAATAAACCGGGACAGAAAATGCCTGTTCCAGGAAACTGAGACTATAGTTTTCAAGTTTCAGTGCGTGGGATTTTATCACCAGTTTCTGCTCCTGATTAATGATTCCCGGAATAGAGATTCCAACACCCAGAAGCTTTTCTTTCTGTTCTGCATCATTCATATGATCCAGAAATTTCGCCGCAAAATCTGCCACCTGACTGCAATATGACATATCAGATACAAATTTCAGACGGATCCGCTCTGATTTCACAATCTCATACTTCAGATTTACCAGCACCATTCCCAGATGATTTGCAGTAATCACAATCCCCATTGCATAACGATAGGATGGATTGATTCCAATACTTTTAGCCTTTCTTCCTCCTGTGGATTCATATTCTCCAGTTTCTATTATGATACCTTTTTCCAATAAATCTTTTACATTAGACAGAACTGTTGGCATACTCAGATTCAGTTCTTTGGATATTTCCACTTTTGATGTGGATTCTCTATTTATAATATAATTTACGATTTTTGATTTCGTAGCAAATTTCTTTTCCAGTCCGCTCATTCTGTTTCTACCTTCTTTTATTAATGTATTTATAAAAGAATGATACCTGTTATTGTCATATTTGTAAATAGCCATTGTCTCTGCAGAGTATGTTGCTTTTTGCAATTGAGGCAGGGGACTTAACTTATTCAGCTGATTCAGTTAATATATCTACAATAACAGAGTTACTGTTCACTCCGTTCTCAGTAACACGCTTCGCGATGCACAGAATTTATGCTAATCGCATAAATTCGCGCTGTATGTCTCGGGATTTTGGCATGTTCATGCCAAAACACCTCGCGGGATAGTGGCGTGTGAACAGTAACATAACAGATAAATTTATATCATTCTGATGAAATATTATATTTCATTTTTCACGTTAATGATATAAAATTATCGTAACTGTTCAGTACCTTCACAGTTACGAGCCAAAATGCATTAAAAATCACCTGCGGTGATGGCATTTTGGCTTGTATGTCTCGGGATTTTGGTACTTACGTGCCAAAACACCTCGCGGGATAGCAGACTACTGAATAGTTACAAATTATTAATGTAAATATCAGGGCATATTCGAATAATCATTTCTAAACTTTTTCAAATATGCTCAGGAAAGGAACTTTTATACTAATGAAAACCAAGATTCAGGATATGACCTCCGGTTCACCGGGACGGTTGATCATTCTTTTTGCAATTCCCCTGATGCTGGGAAATATCTGTCAGCAGCTTTATACAATGGTGGATACCATGGTTGTTGGGCAGGTTGCAGGTGTGGAGGCTCTTGCCGCACTGGGTGCTGTTGACTTTCTGATGTGGGTTGTCACAGGAATATCCACAGGACTCACCCAGGGATTTTCCATTCAACTCTCCCAGTATTATGGGGCAAAGGATTTCGAAAATCTGCGTAAATCTCTGGCACACAGTTACCGGCTGACCGCATTTATCGCAATCGGAGTATTCATTCTTAGCCAGTCCTTTGCTTCGCTGGTATTAACAGGGCTGCATACACCTTCCAATATTATCGGAATGTCTCTGTTATATCTGCGTATCATTTTCTGTGGAATCCCGGCCACAGCAGCCTATAATATGTTTGCCTCTGCCCTAAGAGCTATGGGAAACAGTAAAACACCGCTGACCGCAATGATCATCGCATCTGTGCTGAATGTCTCACTGGACATCCTTTTTGTGGCAGGCTTCGGATGGGGTGTGGCAGGAGCAGCAATCGCAACTGTGATCGCACAGAGCTTCTCCGCTGTTTACTGTTTCCTGATTTTACGCAGAATTGATATCGTTCATCTGACCAGAGCAGATTTTATGCCTGCCTCCGGCATGAATGCCCGCCTGATGAAGCTTGGTATTCCTGTTGTATTCCAGAATATCATCATCGGTGTGGGCGGTCTGGTAGTCCAGTATGTGATCAATGGCTACGGTTTCCTTTTTGTAGCAGGATTTACAGCTACAAACAAGCTTTATGGTCTGCTGGAAATGGCTGCTATTTCCTATGGATATGCCATCGTTACCTATGTGGGTCAGAATCTGGGAGCCGGAAAGATTGACAGGATCAGAAAAGGCGTCCGCAGCAGTATGCTGCTTTCCCTGCTTACCTCACTGATCATTTCTGCTGCCATGTTTTTATTTGGAAAAAATATTCTCTCACTTTTCATCTCAGGTGAACCGCAGCAGACACAGCAGGTACTGGCAATTGCTTTTAAATACCTCTCTATTATGGCTGCCATGCTCTGGGTTTTGTACTTCCTGTACGTGTACAGATCTGCACTTCAGGGGCTGGGAGATACCTTAATGCCTATGGTAAGTGGTATGGCTGAATTTGTCATGCGTATCAGTGCTGCACTGATCCTTCCCCATTTTATCGGACAGGACGGTATTTTCTTTGCAGAGATTGCAGCATGGAGCGGAGCCACTGTAATCTTATGTATCAGCTATTATGTGCGGATGCATAAATATCATTAAAACAAAACAGGCACATAGTCCCGGATATCCGGTATATGTGCCTGTTTTTTGATCAGTCGATCCTGGAGCGTGTAAAATTATGTAAGATTCTTAATCCATTTATATTTCTTATAATGTTTATAGACCACCGGCAGTTTAATGATCTCGTCCAGATTGAGTACAAAGTAGACAACCATAACCGGCAGTTTCAGGATAAATGCGCAGATGCATCCCAGAGGAACAATGATACACCACAGAGTTACAGAATCACACAGCATTCCAAATTTGGAGTCTCCGCCTGCTGCGAAGATTCCTCCTATTGTCATACAGTTTACTGATTTTCCTGCGATGTAATAGGAAGAGATCAGCAGCATTTTTTGCAGATATCCGCGGGCTATCGGGGTGAGATCTACCATTTTTGTGATAAATGGGGATAAGGCAATCAGGACAAGGCCTGATACAATTCCTGCAATAATCGCAGTTTTGGTAAGTGTCTCGCCTACCTCTTTTGCTTCCTGCAGACGGTCTGCACCAAGACGGTTTCCCACTATGATACTGCCTGCATTTCCAAGTCCGAGGCAGAAGCATACAACAAGATTTTTGGAAATATTCGCTATTCCATTGGCGGCAACAGCATCCGTTCCCAGATGTCCCATGATCACAGAATACATGGAAAAACCTATTCCCCATGCAAGATTATTGATCAGTAACGGAACTGTTTTCTGCCAGAAACGGCCAAATAACTTTTTCTCACAGCTTCTGAGACTGAATTTCACAGCTCTGATCCTGCACAATACATAACCAACACTCCACAAGAACTGCACAACTGTTGCAAGTACGGTTGCCAGTGCAGCACCTTTAATCCCCATCTTCGGAAAGCCGGACAGGCCAAAAATGAAAACAGCATTCAATGCGATATTGAGAATTACCATAACCCCATTGATCAGGGTACTCATATTTACTGCACCACAGTTCTTCATGATTGCCAGGAAAATCTGTGCAATTCCCGAAAACACATAGGAAATGCCGATGACTCTTAAATACTCACTTCCCAGAACGATCAGAGTTTCCTCATTTGTCAGGATTCTCATGAGCTGTTCCGGAAAGAAAAGGGTTCCTGCCAGAAATACTACTGCAATACATCCACAAATCTTTGTCACAAGGCTGAACACCTGGGAAATACCTGTGTAATCCCCTTTTCCATAATATTGTGCCACAAACATATTCTCGCCTGCCATAAATGCAAACATAAACAGATTAAATACAAAAGTAACCTGTGTAGCCAGTGATACGGCTGACATGGCATCCTGACTTAACTTTCCCAGCATGATTGCATCACATGCTCCAACCAGGGCTGTCATGAACTGCTGAAGTGCGATCGGAAGTGCCAGCCTGACTATTTCTTTTCGTAAACTTCGTTTACGCTCATCCATTATCTTTTTTGCTCCTGTATAAAATATTATTGATACTCATTAGTCAATTTTCAGAATCATATTCAGGATTCTTCTTGCGCTGAGACGGATTTCTGCTTCAGTAATAAGCCCTTTTTCATATGCTTCTTTTATGCGTTCCGGATATCCTGCTGCCATCTTGATATCGTTTCCTGCTTTTGTCTCGCGGTAGTGTTCTCCGAATGTCCACCAGTCTGTTGTAACTATTCCGTCGAATCCCCATTCATCCCGGAGAATACCTGTCAGGAGTTCTTTGTTCTCTGAGGCGTGGATGCCGTTGATCAGGTTATAGGAGGACATAATTGTATATGGATGAGCCTCTTTTACAATAATCTCAAACTGTTTCAGATAAATCTCACGGAGTGCTCTCTCTGATACTCTGGAATCAGAATCCTTACGGTTTGTCTCCTTATTATTGGCTGCAAAATGCTTCACACTTGCTCCGATATGTTGAGACTGGATGCCTCTTACCATAGCTGCACCTGTCTTTCCTGCAAGGTACGGATCTTCAGAATAATACTCAAAGTTACGGCCACAGAGCGGGCTTCTGTGAATGTTGCAGGCAGGAGTAAGCCAGATACTGATATTATTTTCTTTTACTTCTTCCGCTCCTGCTTTACCAACTTTCTCTACCAGTTCTTCATCCCAGGTGCTGGCAAGAAGTGTGGCACATGGCCAGGCAGTTGTGTTCACTCCGCATTTCGGAAGAATACGAAGTCCGGCTGGTCCGTCTGCAGTCATCACATTCGGGACTCCGTATTCCGGAAGATTTCCCATTCCAAATGTATTGGCGCATCCTGTGTTTGGCTGTCCGCCAAGGAGATTGATACAGTCATCCAATGTCAGGATATCCATAAACTCATCCAATGTCATTTTACCATCTGCTACATCAGAGAAGTGAACTCCCTTGGAATCAAGAAAATCAAGAAAGTCTATTCCTTTTTGTCCTTTTGTATCAGGGCATGGAAGACCGATGGCATATTTATCCTGTCTCGGAAGTCCTTCTTCTTCCACATATTCACGCTGTGGAAGTTCCTCATAAGAACCGTCCGCAAGCATACGTTTCTGAAGATGATATGGTGCTGCCTTCCGGCTTAACTGCTCAGTTACTGTATCTTCTTTTACTACATATGTAAAGTCAATCTTCGCTGCATCTCTTACGTTTGTACCAATATAGATTGCATATTCTCCTGCTTCCAGAACATATGCAGACTTGCATACTTTGCCCAGATCATCGTAAGACGCCATCTGATTTACAGGAAGTTTCAGGGTAAGAATCTGTCGTTCACCCGGCTGAAGAAGGCTGGTCTTTTTGAATGCTCCCAGCACTTTCGCAGGCTTTCCGAGTTTACCCTGTGGTGCTCCGTAATAGAGCTGGACAACTTCTTTTCCTGCTGTTTTTCCTGTATTGGTTACTTCAGTAAGAACCGTGATCACACCGTTTTCTTCGGAAGCACCAGTCATCTTCCAGTCGAAGTCTGTATAGGAAAGTCCAAATCCAAACGGATAATTTACTCTCTCCGCTGCACCCGGAATTGTCTCAAAGTAACGGTATCCTACATAAATATCTTCTGTATAATCTACATAGAATGCAGACTCATGGAAGTTTGCTGTGGATGGATAATCTTCCAGATCTTTTGCATAAGTATCGGATAATTTACCGGATGGATTAACATCACCACAGAGTATATCTGCTGTTGCAAGACCACCTTCCATTCCCCCCTGCCATGCCATCAGTACTGACTGGATCTCATCACAGTCTCTGAACCATTTCGTGTCCACGATACCGCCAACATTCATCACTACGATTACATGTGGGAATGTTTTCTTTACCTTCTCTACCATGGCATTCTCTGCATTTGTCAGACAGAAATCACCGTTTTCAAAAATCTTCGCTGACAGTTCAGAGTTTCTTTTTTCTTCTCCGTCAAGAACATATCCATCCTGTGCTGCTTCACATTTCCTGTCCCATCCTTCGCCCGAGAAACGACAGATAGTAATTACTGCAGTATCTGTATATTCTCGCGCTTCATTCAGAAGTTCATCCGGAAGCTCCGGCTCAACTGTCATACCTGGTACTGCACCATCTGCGTACTGTTTCTGAATGTCTTCCTCATAATATTTCGCAAGTTTATCGAAAATTTCTACTTTTCCCTCATCCTCTTTAATCTTCATGCCCTCATAAAGATTACGGATGTATTCTACAGTTACATCGCCACTTCCTCCGCCGCCTTTTACGTAGTCTACAGTACCCTTACCAAAGAGTGCGACTTTCGTCCCTCTCCGGATCGGAAGTGTATTTTTCTCATTTTTCAGAAGGACCATTCCCTCTCCTGCTGCCATTCTGGAAAGTGCAATGTGTTCTTTACTTCCTGTAACTCTCCGTCCATCTTCTCCCAGCGGAAGCACAGGCTGGAAGAAGCTTCTCTGCCATTTTGCCATTATCTTAATCCTCCTTTAATTCTCCTTAGTCAAGCAGATAAAATCATCCACTTCGCTACTTGCTTGATTTGTTTAAAGTTCTTCCTTCAAAAATGCAAAAGGTTCTTCATCCTGAAGGAAATGCATAAGCTGATATGCACACATGATCGCTACATTTTCTTCACGCAGAATCCTCTTTACTTCTTCTCTGTCAGCAAGTACAACTTCAATTTCCTCTGTGTCTTCCTGTGCATCTTTGCTGATCTCACCTTCCGCATATCCGTAAACAGTTGCGCAGGATTCATCTGTCATGCCAACCGTTGTGAAATATGATTTCTCAAATGCAGAATCTACTTTCAGAGGTGTGAATTTCAGTCCTGTTTCCTCGTACATTTCTCTTACTGCACCTTCATGGAATTCTTCGTTCGGTTCTACCAGACCTGCCGGGAATTCGTAGATATATCCGCCGATTGCGTATCTGTACTGACGTACCAATACAACCTTGTCTTTTTTCTCTCCGTAAAGACTGTAAATAATTACACCATCCGGAGTATTTTTGCCTGTTTTTATCTTTAATTCGTTAATACTCTTCGCACGGGATGCCACAAAATATGACACAGGAGTGTTGTGAATGCTTGTTGCATTTAAATGGTACAAATTTAAAAATTTACAGTCTGTCAGTTTCTCAATATTATGTATCTGTCCCATAATGGATACTTCCTTTCGCTTTCTATACCTTCGCTGATTATTACAGCCAATTTTCTTCTATCTCTGTTTTTAGTTCGCAAAACATCTGATAAAACTCTTCTTTTGCATCAGCTATAATTCCTAACGCAATTTTCTGATTGTAAGAATGTGTAACATTATTTCTTGCCTGCAATGCACGAAGCCACTGCTCCTCATCTCTTATCATTCCTGCTTTATAGGCAGTCTTCAGAATGATTTTCGGTGAACCTGTTGCTCCCTCTGCATATCCATGAATCTCCAGTATTTCTTTCATCATTTTCCATGACTGCTCAAAACAAATTTCATACAATCCTACGAGTCCGGTAATCACTACATTATCATATGGTTCTTCATAATTATAAATATCTTTCATGTTAGACAGTGCATTGCAGAAATTCTCATATTTTCTCATACAAAATCCTCCCTTCCTTCTCTATAGATTCTCTTAATTCATCCTGCATGTCACGATCAAGATTTACAATATCATACTCCAGAAGAGTACTTGTCTCTTCATCCACATCTAACGCAAACCTTGCAAAATCTCCTCCTGTGACTGCAATATCTATATCACTTGTTCTTCTGAAATCTCCTCTTGCTCTCGAACCAAAAAGAATTACTTTTTCAATATCATATTTTTGCGCAAGGTTTCGGATTTCTTCTATAACTTCCGGTCTGATTCCTGTATCATTCATTTTATAAACCTCACATTCCGATGTTTATATCGTCTGTTTTATCTTACCATATTATCGTATCTTTTTTAAGTCTGTCTGACAATTTCCGTAATTATTTTTTACACATAAAAAGAAGAACAGCCGCAGATTTTTCATCATACGGCTGTTCTTCTTTTTTATTTATTGTACTGCCAATTTATTTATTCTTTATCAGATATAAAATCAATCTCCCTTGAGCACCACGCGGATTCTCTTATAAATCAGGAATACGATCAGGGATGTCAGAGCATATTTGAATATGTTGAATGGGAAAATGATCATTGCTGCAAATGTAAGAAGATTATTTACAGAACTGTGTACTGCACTTCCCATTTCGATAAATGCTTCTACCGGCATTCCAAAAGCCTTTCCATAAGCCGGAAGTAACACGAATGCATTGATAAAGCATGCAACTACTGCTGTAAGTACGGTTCCAACTGCCATTCCGATCACTGCATGTTTTCTGCTCTTAACAGATTTATAGCGGTAGATCAGACCTGCCGGAACTGCAAATGTACATCCAAAGATGAAGTTTGCCACATCGCCTACACCTGCTGTCATAGAGCCCTTTGTTACCAGATGCACAAGAATCTTCACCAGCTCGATCAGTACACCTGCGATCGGTCCCATTGCGAATGAACCAACCAGTACCGGGATTTCTGAAAAATCCAGCTGATAAAAAGTCGGTGCCAGGAAAGGAAGCGGAAACTCCAGATTCATTAAAATTCCTGCGATAGCGCCAAGCATGGCTATCTGTGTAACGGTTCTCGTCTTACTCCTTGCCATCGCATTTCCATTTCTTAATACCTGTTCACTCATACTGTTTCTCTCCTTTGAAATTATTCTTTATGGATATGTCTCATATCCTGTTAAAAGAAAATTCCACAAGCTTTTTATATAATGAAGATTTTCTTCAACATATAAAAAACCCCGGATCATATCCGGGGTAATGAGCACGTATGGTAAATATCGCGTGTTCTTCTCTCATCCAGACTATACTGTCGGTTCTGGAATTTCACCAAATCAGCCGCCGAAGCGGGTCGCGGACTATAACCGCCGGTAGGGAATCTCAGCTGATGCTGATCACCACAACCCCGAAGAATTTTCTTTTATCTGCGTCTGATTATACTACATACAGATATCTATTGTCAATACAACTATTCCATTACGCTCCTCTATTGACTTTGCTTTTCCAGGCTATTATAATAAATCCAGAAAACGAAAGGAGGTTTTCAATATGAAAACATGGACAAAGAAGTTCCAGAAAATGTTAACACTGATACTTGCCATCTGCCTCGTTACCGGCTGCATGGGATTCTCAAATGTGCAGGCAGCTACCGGAAAGTCAGGTACAACCTACTATGATACCTGCATAAATGGAAAAAAAGGCGGAACAATAACAACCAATGGCACAAAATACTATATGTCAGGCACAAGAAAGGCTATATGTAAGGGGAACACTCTGACAATGTATGCGTCATTTAATACTTCCAAAAACGGAATATTAAACAGCCAAAACAAAAAAGCATATATAAAATACGGAAAACATACATTTAAACTTACTTCCAAGACCAAATACTATTTTTCCGGAGGTGAAGCTCCCAACGATTATTGCTCAAAATCCGCTTTCATGTCTACCATGAGAAGCATGAATGGATTAGGTCTGCGCATTAAGGTAACCAATGGAAAAGTTGTTGAGATGTCTTTCAATTCATGATACCACAAGAGCCGCAAAGCTGGAAATTCCCACTTTACGGCTTTTGTTTAACTTGTCATTATTTTTTCCGAAACCATTCTTTTTTCTCTGTTCTCACAACCCATCCCTGAGAAGATTTTCATCTCATCAGGCACTTTTCATAAGTCAGACGAATATTTGTAATATTAAAGCAGGAGACTCACTTCATTGATAAAATTTTACTCTGCCTGATCAATATTATCAGGCCCTACAGCCCGCTAATACAACCATTCCAGGATTAGAAAAACAGGAAATCACTGCCAGACAAATGAAAAATATATAATATCCCGGTATTTTGTAGTTCATAAGTATTGCTGCCATAGTTTTCACCTCGCTTATGTACAATCTTCTTTGATAATTGACGAACTACTGAGAATATGCTTTAATGGATTTAGCATAAATACTTCAGGAGAACAAACATAGTTCTCAACTATGCTTCTACACCAACGATACATGTATCATATCTCACAGAAAGAAATGGGGGAACACAAATGGGACTTATAGCTATCAGCAGCATGGTATTCTTAGGTGGTATGTATCTGATGATTGCATTCGCATGGTGGCTTCTGCAGATTATTGCCAACTGGAGAATCTTTACCAAAGCAGGGGAGGCCGGATGGAAAAGTATTATTCCAATATATGGCGATTATATTTCTTATAAAATCGCATGGCAGCCTGCATATTTCTGGCTGACATTGGTTCTTGGAATCGTATCTTCCTGCTTACAGGGAACTCTTGAAACAAACGACAGTTTAATGATCTCCATGATCATCGTGCTGATCAAAATCATACTTGCCATAATCAGCATTATGTACAGTGTTAAGCTTGCAAGAGCTTTTGGCAGAGGCACAGGATTCGCCATTGGCCTTATCTTCTTACCGCCAATCTTCATGCTGATCCTTGGCTTCGGCGATGACAGATATTATGGGGCAGATAAATAGGTATACATTAAAATGAGAAGTTAAAGCGAAAAGATATATACTGGCAAGCACTTTTTATACTCTATCAGTATTCTCCTCTAAATAAAAGCAAAAATACCCTTTCGTCATGTCATACGAAAGGGTATTTTTTTCAGACTATTTTATTTTTTGTAAAGCACAAACGCCTCATATGGATTCAGGATGATTTTCCTGTCAAATACTTTTCTTCCCATGTTTGTGATCAGGCACTGAGCTCCTTCTGCGAATGTTTCCGGAAGTTCCATTTCCGCTTCCTGTGCACTGAAATTGCATACTGTGAGCAGCTTCTCTGATCCAAGCTTTCTTATGTAAGCGAATATCTGATCATGGTCGCGGTACAGAGCCTCAAATTCTCCGTACACAATGATGTCCATTTCTTTACGCAGACGAATCAGCTTCTGATAATAATGGAAAACAGAGTCCGGATCTTTTAACTGATCTGCTGCATTGATCTGCTGGTAATTTGGATTTACCTTGATCCATGGTTCCCCTGTAGTGAAACCTGCACCTGCGGAAGTGTCCCACTGCATAGGTGTTCTGGCATTATCGCGGCTTCTGAGCATCAGGCATTTCATCATATACTCCGGTGTCAGTCTGCCTGTCTCTGTCAGCTCAGTGAAATAATGAAGGCTCTCGATATCGCGGTAGTCCTCCAGCTTGTCGAAATAGACGTTAGTCATTCCAAGCTCTTCACCCTGATAAACATAGGGGGTTCCCTGCATCATATGAAGACAGGTCGCCAGCATCTTGGCTGAAATATCGCGGTAAGCAGGATTGTCATTTCCAAATCTGGATACACTTCTTGGCTGGTCATGGTTGCCAAGGAAAAGGCTGTTCCATGCTTTTCCTGCCAGTTCTTCCTGCCATTTGATCATGATCTTCTTGAACTCTTTGAAATCATACCGTTCTGTGGTCCACTTGCCATAATCACCGCCGCCGATTTCTACATGCTCAAACTGGAATACCATATTCAGTTCTTCTCTGTCATCACCTGCGTATTTCTGTGCTTCCTCAATGGTAACTCCTGAGGTTTCCCCCACAGTCATCACATCATATTTGGAAAGAACTTCCTGATTCATTTCATGCAGGAATTCGTGGATTCTTGGACCATGAACACTGTACGGACCGAAATCACCATACAATCCGTTATTCATCTCTCCGTCAGGAAATTCCTGATCTTTGGAGATCATGCTGATAACATCCATACGGAAACCGTCGATTCCCTTTTCACACCAGAAGTTCATCATATCATAAACTTCCCGACGAACCTTGTCGTTCTCCCAGTTCAGATCCGGCTGCTTCTTGGAGAACAGATGAAGATAATACATATCTGTCTGTGCGTCATATTCCCAGGCTGAACCGCCAAATACTCCGCCCCAGTTATTTGGTTCCTTACCATTCACCGGATTTCTCCAGATATAATAGTCGCGGTAAGGATTGTCTTTGGATTTACGGCTCTCGACGAACCAGGAATGCTCATCGGAAGTATGGTTTACAACCAGATCCATGAGAATCTTGATTCCTCTTTTGTGTGCCTCTGCAAGGAGAGTTTCATAATCCTCCATGGTTCCGTAGTCTTTGTAGATCTTTCTGTAATCAGAAATATCATAGCCATTATCATCCTGCGGAGACTCAAGCATAGGAGAAATCCAGAGAACATTCACACCTAACTCCTTCAAATAGTCAAGCTTCTCAATAATTCCTCTGATATCCCCGATTCCGTCTCCATTACTGTCTTTAAAGCTTTTGGGATATATCTGATAAACAACACTTTCTTTCCACCAGGTTTTCTTCATAAACGTAAGCCTCCTGTTTGTATTTCTCAAGTTTATTGATGTGTTATTTTACTGCACCGGCAACAACACCGTTCATGATCCACTTCTGGCAGAAGATATATACGATCAGTACAGGTGCCAGTACAAGCAGATAAGAGGCAAATGCCAGATTATAGTCTACAGAGAACTGGCTCTTGAATACATACTGTGCAAGCTGTAAGGTCTGCTGGCTCTCATCACTTAAGAGTACCAGTGGCATACTGAAGTCGTTCCATGTCCACATAAAGGAAAGGATTGCTACTGTTGCTGTAGTTGGTTTTAATACCGGGAAAATGACCCGGCTGAAAATCTGGATGGGGTTGGCACCATCGATCATTGCTGCTTCATCCAGTGCTTCCGGTATCGCCTTGATTGCACCTGTATAAAGGAAGGTATTCATGGGCAGACCGAAGATAATATAAAGAAAACTAATACCGTAAATATTATCCAGATGGAAGGCATTCGCCTGTACAACCAATGGAAGCATGATTACCTGGAACGGGATAAACATGGCACTGATAAAGTAGTAATACATAATGGAAAAGAATTTACTCTTTTTCCTGTTTCTGGTTATTGCATACGCTGCAAAGGAGTTTGTGATCAATGTAAAGAACAGGTTGATCACTGTAATAAATGCAGTGTTAAAAAATTTCTGTGGGAAATTTGTCATCACCCAGGCATCCACGAAGTTCTGCAGACGCAGCTTTCTGGGTAATGCCAGTATGTTATTCATGTCAGACGGATCCTTGATTGCGATCATCAGTGCCATATACAGAGGCAAAAGAATAATCAGCACAATTCCTATGATAAGAAGAATCGTTACAGGCCAGTTGTAACGTTCTTTTACCTTCGCTACACCCTGTTTCATCCTAACTTCTCCTCTCTCTTCTCAAGTATACGAAGCTGTAATACAGAAATCAGCACAACTACAATAAAAAGCACAACTGCATTGGCTGACTGGTAGGCGAACTGTCCTCCACCGAATCCCTTCTTATAGATCAGGACTGCAATGGAAGTAGTTGCTGTTCCAGGTCCACCATCTGTCATGGCCATGATCTGATCGTAAACCATCAGGTAACCTTTGGCAGAGAGCACCATATTAATGGTAAAGGACGGTGCCAGAAGAGGGAATGTGATCTTGCTGAAACGCTTGAAGCCTGTAGCTCCGTCCAGGTCAGCAGCTTCATATACATCTGTATCAATAGACTGGAGTCCTGCAATATAGATCAGTGTATTAAATGCACATCCGATCCACAGAGATACTGCAATGATTCCCCAGATCGCATTGTTGGTACCCAGAATATTCACACTGAGAGCCTTGATTCCCAGAGCTTTTCCAAGCTCCGGAACCAGGTTTGCAAAAATATAGTTAAAGATGAATCCCACGATCAGACTCCCCAGCATATACGGCAGGAAATAAAACGCTTTAATCGTATTTTTGAATTTAATCTTTGCATTTAATGCGCATGCAAGCACAAGACTGATCACATTAACCAGGATCGTAGTGATCACAGCAAATTTAAAGGTGAAAATGTAAGCATTTCCTGTATCTGCATCTACAAACATATGCAGATAATTACGCAGCCCTACGAAATTCCACTCTCCGTATCCTCTCCAGTCAGTAAAGCTGTAGAACACACCTTTCAGGAAAGGAATTGTATGGAAGATGAAAAATAATACTGCAAGAATACCAACATAAATATAGTAAATTTTGTTGACAGCAGGTCTTTTACGATTCGCTGCTTTCTTCATAGGCTCATCCCCTCACTTAATCTACATTCGCAACATCATATTTCTCATCACACTGTTTCAGGAACTGATCGATGTTTTCCTTATCATCCATTCCATTTGCACGATTTAAACTAAATCCAGCAACCAGTGCGGCCATATCCAGTCCTGATGGATAGTAGTGGTCTTCAAAGTTAGCAACTTTACCATTGCTGATGTCTTCCTGTACGCCTGATACTGCTTCATCACTCTGCTCTACACCCTTTAATGCGGAGAATGAGAACTGCTCATCAATATAAGTCTGTATATTTTCTTTTTCCATCATAAAGGAAACGAAATCTTTGGCTGCATCTACATTAGAGCTGCTCTTACTTACGCCCAGAAGCACATCCACACCTGAGGTAACCTTGTTCTGGGATTCATCATTGGAAGACGGCAGTGCAAACATGTTTATTTTTACATCCGGATTAGCATTACGGTACTGGCTGATCGCCCAGTTTCCGTTGATGATCATTACAGCGTCACCGTTGGCAAATTTCTTGTTTCCGTCATCATAGCTAAGTCCCATGTAATCATCCTGTGCATAATCAAGAAGTGTCAGATATTTCTCTGCAATCTCCTCATGTGTTCCCACAAATGTTGTCTTGCCTGCTTTGCGGTCATCCGCGAAGCTCTCCGGTGCAAGGTCTGCTGCTATGGAGTTCCACGGTGCAAGTGCTGTCCATGCGTCTTTGTAAGTCATCAGTAATGGCTGCTCGCCTGCATCCTTGATTTTCTGCAGAACATCTATAAACTCATCCCAGGTCTTCGGAACTTCCAGTCCAAGCTCTTCGAATTTCTCTGTATTGTAGATAACACCGGAAGCATTTGTAGCAAATGGAACACCATATATTGTCTCTTCTTTGTCCTTATTTACATCGTAAACCATGTCAATATAGGCTTCCTGTACATCCTTGATATAATCCTGATCACCCAGGTCAAGCAGCATACCTGCACCCTCAACCTCAGTGTAGTTGTTATCGCCGCCCATTGCTACGATGTCAGGCATATCATTCTTTGCCATTCTGGTCTTTAATACTGTTCCTGCATCCGGCGGAGCAGTAACCTTTACTGTCACATCGTCATGGCTTTCATTATATTTGTCTACCAGTTTCTGAATCGTATCCTTGTTCTCAGGTTTTGTGGAAAAAAGTTCCAGTTCTGTTTTACCTGAACTTTTCGCTGAAGATCCTGCGTCAGATGAACCGCCGCATCCTGTTAATGTGCCGGCAAGCAAAGTACCAATTACCAATGTGCTTATTATTTTTTTATACATTTTTTCTCCTCCATAATTTAATTTTCATTAACTACGAAGGCTGCGCAACCTCTGTTTTCCCTTGGTGACTTTATCATAACGCAGTCTGTCTGTAAAAATCAACAGGTTTCTCGGGAAACTTAAATTTCACACAAAATTCATTATCTGTTTTTATGCATATTGTATAATATTTGGTACACTTTTACACTATAAACCCAACCAGATAAGTTCTGTAAATTGCAAAAGAGAGCCTGCTATTCTTTCACAGACTCTCTTTTTATCAGCCGCACCGGGCTCTTGATATTCATTTCTTTTAAAGTTTCTCCCTCTATCATCCGGTGCAGACGACGCAGGGAGATCACGCCCTTCTGGTGGATATCCTGATGAACCGTAGTCAGCCTGGGACGGACAAACTCCGCATAAATATTGTCATCATAACCTACTATGGAAATCTGATCCGGAACCTTAATCCCATGGTCAAAGAAATAGTTCATAGCCTCAATCGCTCCGTAATCCGAAGAAAACGCCAGTGCCTTTACTTCAAGGAAACGAGGAAGCAGTTCTTCATATCTGCTAAGGCGCTGTCTCTTCTCCCCCGGAACTACGATCAGACGGGATTTGCTGCAGAAACCGCCCTGCTTTTCCATAGCCTGTTTGAATCCATTCCATCTGCGGGAATCACTGTCCTTATCTGTCTCTGCGATAAACAATGCCCTGTGATATCCACAGGAATACAGGTATTCTCCAACCTGATATCCACCGGAATAATCGTCAACTCCTACATTCTGGAAGGTGTATTCCCCTTCCGGATATGCATCGATCAATATCATCTTTTTGTTCAGTTTTCTGGACAGCTGTCTGTATCGTTCCTCATCATATCCCAGAATGATCAGACCCTCAACATTCCACCTGGAAGCCATGTCTACTACATCTTCAATTTTTTCCCCACCGATAAGCATGACGAAATAACCTTTCCGTTCTGCTTCTGTCTGTATGGTTCCTATCAGCTCTCCCACAAAGGAATCCTGCAGAGACTGCATTCCATGAGCAGTTGCAAATCCAAGCACTACTCCGATGATTCTGGAGCCATGACCTGACAACATCACAGATCCCATATGGGGAACATAATTCTGTTCCTTCAGAATGCGGGTAATCTTATCTATGGTTTCCTGAGACACTCTCTTGGTATTTCCATTGATCACATTGGAAACCGTAGTCCGGCTCACCCCCGCCATATCTGCAATATCCTGAAGTCTGATCATTTAAACGCCTCCTGTTTTACGATATTTTATAGATTCATACAATAATGTTAAAGATATCCTTGTCTATAAAATGTTTATACCATATATATGTTTTTAAGTAAACTTCCGTTCTTATATTATTATAAAAACGCAGGCATAGCGGGCTACGCTGAGGCTTTTATACCTGTGCAATCGGATTCACAGACAAGCGAATGGTATAGTTTTTTCCAGATTGAAACAAAATTGCGCGTCTGACTCTCTTCATTGGAAAATAACGAGAATGCGACGCGCAGTTATTCAAAGGATGAACTGAATGATACTTTTATTCTTCATCCGCATGATAAATTCCCACATAGCCCTGCGGTTCTACTCTAACAATCTGCTCGACTTCCTCCGTTTTCTCCGGGAAGTCCGCTTCTGTGTCAACTACCCATCACCTAAAGGTAATGGGCTTGTAACTGCCCAGTCGTAGTAACGGCTTACG